>CALGRQ010000336.1 GCA_937880795.1 uncultured Dyadobacter sp.
GATATATAGATTTTATTTTGGCAACAGTGGCAGACCACGCTTTTACATTGGCATCTCCCAAATATCCTTTGCTGGCATTAAGTTCCTTGATCAAACATCCTCCAAACATCGCCTTTTCGCTTGGAAAATACCCGATGACATTATCAGCGGTATGACCTTCTCCGTAAAATGCAGCAATGGCCTTTTTATCCCCAACCTTAAATTCCATTTGTTCCTCAAAACCGTTTTGCGGAACTGAGTAGCCCGCCGATTTTGACAAACTAATGGTTTTATTGGATGCAAAGGATTGAATGCCATGCTGATGAAAAGCCGCGAGCCCACCCACACAATCCTCATGAAAGTGCGTTGCCACCACAGCTACCACCTTGCACTTTAAGCGGCTCTCAATCCAATTGATCAGTTGCACAGCAGCTGAATCGTTTGTTGGACTATCATATACAATGGCCTCATTTTGATCGATAACAACCATCCCATTACAAGGCACTTTTCCAAAACTTTCGGTGGTCATATATGAAGTATGCTGATAAACATGATCAGCAATAGGCTTCACAACAAGGGAGGCGGAGCTCAAACTATGGTTGCTCCGCTTCGCGGTTTGACAACTCAGTCCCAAAACAATGAAACAAAATAAAATCAACCTTTTTTGCATGTCCTTTATAGTGTTGTTCCCTTAAAATGTAAGCAATCCTTGTTGTGATGAAAGCGCTCTACTTCTCGTCTAACGAAATTTTTTCACCCTTTTCGTATATAATATTAGAACGGCCTACAATTAAGGGGTCCATCTTACCTATCTTCTTCAAATCCTTTTTATATGGCATCTTTTGAAGTACGTAACGCATGGCATTTAATCGGGCCCGTTTTTTACAATTGGATTTCACCACGATCCAGGGCGCATCAGAAGTATCGGTATAGAAGAACATTTTTTCCTTGGCCGAGGTATAGTTGTCCCATTTATCCAAAGAAGCCCTATCAATGGGCGACAACTTCCATTGTTTAAGCGGGTCTGTTTCTCTATCCTTAAATCTGCGTTTCTGCTCATCTTTGCTCACCGAAAACCAAAATTTGATCAGTGTAATACCACTTCTCACCAGGTTTCTTTCAAAGTCGGGCACCTGTCGCATAAACTCATCGTATTCGTCTTTGGTACAGAAGCCCATGACATGCTCCACACCAGCTCGGTTATACCATGAACGGTCAAATAAAACTATTTCTCCGTATGAAGGCAGGTGCTTTACATAGCGCTGGAAGTACCACTGTCCTCTTTCTTCTTCAGTAGGTTTTTCCAAAGCCACAACCCGCGCACCCCGAGGATTTAAGTGCTCCATCATTCGTTTTATCGTTCCACCCTTCCCTGCGGCATCTCTTCCCTCGAACAAGATCACCACCCTACTGCCGGTCTCTTTTACCCAGGCCTGAAGTTTCAATAGCTCCACCTGTAGATCGTACTTCTGTTTCTCGTAATTTTTACGAGACATTAAGTTTTTATAGGGATACTCTCCCAAATGCCACTTTTTAGACAATACATCATCCGGATGAAGTTTCATATCTTCATCATGAGCCGCATCCGCAATGAGTTGACTCAAAAGCTCTTCTTTATCCTCTTCTGAAATACCATGCAAGGCATTCAATATGATTGACCTTTGCTCGTCCTCTTCCACATCTTTCAATCTCATTTTTAAAGATTCGATTGTCTGTACATTCTTCTTCTCGATCTGATCTTTCACCGTGATCGCCTTTTTTCCGGCAGGTGTTTTACCTCGATTTATATCTCCCAGCCTTACCTCTGCAACGACGGTCTTTTCTTCTTTTTTATTATTTTCCATGATTATCAACATTATTTCAGACCAATAGATGTACTTACAACGGCATATATCTACGAATCCTTGTCTATTAAATCTCTGATCACGACCGATGCACAAACCGCGCCAAAAGTAGCAGGCAAATAAGACATGGTCCCATACGCCGACTTTTTGAAATTACTACCATCCGTTAGAATCAACCACTCACTAAGCTGTATCTCCGTCGAAAAAACTGCTTTTATACCTTTATATATCCCATGCTTTTTCAAGTCCTTTCTCACCTGTTGGGCAAAATTGCAGTTGTAGGTCTTCGATATATCTACCACTTTTAACATCGTCGGATCCATACGACCACCGGCACCCATAGAACTTACAATCGGTATCTTACGCTGCCATGCCTCTTTCAGAAACGTTATTTTCGGGGTTACGCTATCAATTGCATCTACCACGTAGTCATATACATCTGCAGACAGCATATCACTCACTGCATCCGGGTTGATAAACGTTTTGATAACCCTAAGATCAAGTTCCGGATTAATGGCCAACAAACGTTCTGCCATAATATCCGCCTTACTTACACCATGGTTGGTAGATAATGCCGGCAATTGGCGATTTCTGTTTGTGGGGTCTACCGTATCTCCGTCCACAATGGTCATACGTCCCACCCCATTCCTACACACAAATTCTGCCACAAAAGAGCCTACACCGCCCAAGCCAACCACCAGCACATGCGCTTTACTGAGTTTAACTATATTTTCTTTTCCAATTAATAATTCTGTTCGGGATAACCACGAAAAGTCTTCCATTTATGAGCCAAATACGTTTAAGAAGTTATTTTCCAGCTGCGAAACAAGTTCGTCCTCTGAGATTTGTCTAACAGCAGCCGCCATTTTATATATCTCGCTAATATCGTTTACCAAATCGTCAGTTTCAAGAAAAACCTGTTCCAATGGCGTTTTAATAAATGTTTCAAGGATTTGCGGATTCGAACTCAGGATCGATTTTCCAAATGACAGGTAGTGTTCTGAATCAATGATTGGACGAACCTTCGTAAGCTTGTTGTTAATGCCGTGAAATATGATTTTCGTTTTCACAGATCGTAATTCGAAGAGAACTTCACGATAAGCCTTTACGCAATGAATAATGAGCGGCTTACCTACCTCCTCGGCCAAGTTTATCTGCCTCCGGAAGGCCTTCAACTGTAACTCCCAATTTGTGGTTGTAAGTCTGTCAAGTCCGCATTCACCGATCGCCACGACCTCCGGTTTCGAAACATTATTACTCAACTCCAAAAACTGTTTATCAAATTCCGCGTCCGACAAATACCAGGGATGTAACCCCATACTTACCGCGCCAGGCAGAACATTTATCCCGAAATCCTGATGCATGTTTCGAAGACAAAACGACTCAGATTTGCAGTCATGATGCGTATGTATATTATAGTACATGCCAAAGGGTTAATTTCCCCTGTAATTTGGGAAAATTAACACAGAGATTAGCAACCATGGACAATTGAAATGCACACCGCCGAACAATACCATTGTATGAATGAGTATAGAGGACAGCGATTAATTAGAAATAAAAGACAATAGAATTAAACGGATTGTACGCACAAAAACGTAACAAGCTATACCCCGGATGAAGGACTTACAACCACAGACTTCACTTTCCGGTTTACAGACTTATCTTTTTTTCTCTTTCCCCACCAAATATAAAAACCCGTAACAGGTAACGTTGAACATATGAAAGAGGCGAAAAAAGCTAACATTTTACCAAACAAACCCAGGTAAGCACCTGTGTGTAGATCGAAATTTAGTTGATAAGCCTTATCTCCATTATTCAAATTTTCGAATGAGGTAGCGGCAAGTTGTTTGCCCGAATAGCGATCGTGTACAAGTAGTACCCGATCATACCGATTCCAGTCTTTTGTATAAGCTAATATATTGATTGTTGAGCTCGCCTTTGCTGGTAATAATACCAGATACGAGTATGCTGACGGATATAAAGCCCGGGTTGATTGATAACTGTGATCCAAACCGGACATACCTTTCGACTGCAAGGTATCTGACACCAGCGGAATGGCTTTGGGAATTGTTTTCCCTCCATTCGCAACATAGCGCACCGAATCCTGTACCCAGTCAAATGCCCAAACTAGCCCGGTTATTGAGATAAGCAAAAGCACAAAAAATGCATAAAGCCCTAAAATTCGATGTAAATCATAGTTAAGTCTTTTGAATTTCGTATTCCTTTTTATTGCAAAATTATTCTTTATACTCTTTACCGACCATTTTTTGGGAAGCCATAGATAAAACCCTGAAAGCAGGATGATAAAGAATAGCATTACCGAATATCCAACCACATAATGCCCTACTTTTTCTCCAAAAAGCATCCGCATATGCAGTCCTAAAACCAATTGAAAAAACTCATTTTCAGAATCCTCAATATATATCACTTTTCCGGTATAGGGGTTTATATATACTCTGTAGTAGTATTCAAAATAATCCCAATGTGTAAGTCCTTCCAGGTTATTTTTTTGAGAGCGAAACACCACCGATCGGTCAGGTGCATTGTTCATCTCAATTCTGGTAATCACCTTATCACTTCCTAACGTATCCTGAGCGACTTTTAACAGCTTCGTTAAAGGGATTTTTTCCTTCCTTTCAGGTTTTACAAAAAGCCGATCTTTATAAACAAGAGGTCTTATTTCATCGGTAAAAACATAAACACAACCACTTACGGCAATTAAAAACACAAAAAGCCCGGATATTAATCCGAGCCAAAGATGAGTGAAGCCAATTATTTTTTTGAAACTCATATGAATGTCTAAATGGCCGATTAAAAGCGATAGCCTACGGTTACATTGAATCTACGGCCATTCCCTCTCCTGTAATCAATTGCGGTTCCGTAAAATTGAGCAATCGAAGGATAATAAACCGTGTTAAGAATATTTTCTATCCCCAGATCTACTTTCAGATTTTGCATTAATTTATAGCCAAGCGATAAATTAAATGTGTTGTATGAGTCTATCGGCCCTTCACCTATTGGGAAAACTCCTTTTTCATTTGGCTTAAAATGTTTACGATTACCCACATAAATCCAGTTCAAGTCAGCATTGAACTTACCCTGGTTGTACCTTGCATAAGCTGTAATCTTAGCAGGCGTGATACGATTTGAATTTAAATAAATGTCCTTAACCCCATCAAATTTTCCGTCACCGTCTTTATCCCCTTTGCCTTCTACAAAAGCGTAGTTACCTCCCACTAAAAGGCCATTAACCACTTTGTAATCCAATTGAATTTCATACCCCCAAACCCTTTCTGGCAAACGTTCGGCAATGTATTTACCATCCACCAATAACAGGTTAGACCCCAATTTTGAAGTACTCAGATAAGCCGCCGCAGAAATACTCAAATCGCCAAGTGCTCTACTGAATCCTCCCTCATAGTTGTTCACAATGATTGGCTTTGTATCCAATCCGGCAACCGTGTTTTCTTTAGCTGCCCGCAAAATTCTACCCAAATCAAAAATGGAAAATGATTGAGAATAACTCACAAACGGATTGAAATGTTTAAACTTTGAATAGCGTAAACCGGCATTGAAAACAAAAGCGTTATAATCTAACTTTCCTCCCTTCACATTTACACTTCCCTGGCCATTTGGCCCCGTTGCAAGCGTTGCGTAATCATCGATATTCATCGCGATGTTTTCAGCACGCAATCCGGTTTTCAAATTCAAATATTCAAACCACTGCGTAGTTAATTGAGCATACGGCGCCATGTTATTCATGCTAATCCGAGGTACCCAAACCCGGCCATCCACTAAATTTTGCTCCGTCTTATCATTCAGTATATCCACTCCATAAGTCAGATCTCCTGAAATTTTGGAAGAGATGGTAAATGGAGAATTCAAATTAAGCCTAAACCCTTTTTTAGTTGAGATGATGGCAGACTGACCACTACCAAAAAAAGATTCGGAATTAGAATACACCGTCCAGAAATCCTGTAAGTATACATTGGCAGTGAGCGTTGTTCTACCAATGATATTCTTGTTGACATACTGAATATTGGCATTGTGGTTATAGCGTGTCCCTTCGTCTACCCCCACGCGTTGCCCTACAACTCCTATTGCCGGTGAAACGCCATACACTCCAGCTTTGGCAACATAAGCCGAATGTTGGTTTGAGCTATAATAATTATACATCGCTTCAATCCGTTGCGTGTCGTTGAAATTATAGCCCAGCTTTGCGTATCCATTATAAATTTTGGTTTCTCCCAAGCCATAATCCGGAGAAATCACCAGCCCCTCAGCATCACGAAAAACCCCTGTCTTCTCATACATACCACTTACGATGTAATCAAATTTCTTGATTCTTCCATAAAGTTGTTGAGACACCCGAAATCCTATTGTACTATCTCCTTTGGTATTTCCAGTTAAACCCACCTGGCTATATCCACCTATTTTTTGATCTGTTTTAGGTGTTTTGGTTATATAGTTAATCAATCCGCCGTCAGCACCGTTACCATAAATTGCAGTGGCTCCCTTTATTACTTCCACCCTTTCAATTACAGAAGGGTCAATGGTTCGAATGTCTCTTCCACCTGCTCTTAAGGGTGTAGATTGCGGAATACCATCAATGAGCACCAAAAGGTTTCTTCCCCTCAGCGTCTGTCCCGAATTCCCTGTCTGATTGGTCGATGCTCCTAAACCCGGAACGGAGAAAGCCAGTATATTAGCAATATTAGGACTTATCGAAGAAAGCGCACCAATTTCTTTGGCATTCACAATGGTGACAGACGAAGGCGTTTCGGCTAAGGATTCTACTCTACGGCCTGCTGAAACAATAACTTCGTCCAGCTGTGACGAGCTCTCTTGTAGTTCAAAATTCAAATTCTGCTCAATGTCCGACTTCACATCTATCGACTTCTCTTGAATGGTATAACCAACAAAAGAAGCTCTTAGCGTGATCGTACCATGAGATAAATTAGTCAATTGATAATCTCCCGAACTATTAGCAATAGCCCCTAAATTGGTTCCTTTTACCATAATAGAAGCAAATGGAACAGGTTTTTGATTCACATCAGTGACTTTACCTGTGAGAATTCCATTTCTGATTTGAGCATATGAATCAGAAGAAAAAACAATCAAACCTACGATGGTCAGAAAGGATAGTACAGTTATTTTCATTTAATTATAGTTAATGACGAACAAAACTACAATTATTTAAACCAATTACAAATAACAAGATTATTACTTTTACTTATTTTGTATTTTTTTTATAACCAACATATAAATTATTTTCCAATCCAATGCAAATAGGTGCCATTAAAACTTCATTAAAAATGAAGTTTTAACTTTACTAAACGAAGAAGAGCAACTGTTTACGCCCAATTGTTGAAGCGCGTAAATTGGACACCTAATTGCAATTAAAATCTATTCGTCATTCTGGAATTATCGACAAGCTAAACCACCGAAGCCCTTCACACCTCATTCTCTACTTTAGAATTTCCTTTCCCCTTGTGCTCCGCCATATACTCCGAAGGATTCATCTGATATACCTTCTTAAATTCCTTACTAAAATAACGCCGATCACTAAAACCAACCATTTCGGTTACTTCATTGACATGGTAGTTACCTGTTAGGAGCAGTTTAGCCGCATGACTAATACGAATATTTTTTGCAAAGTCATTAACCGCCATACCCGTAACTGCCTTCAATTTTTTATACAGTACCGCCCGGCTCATTCCCATTTCTTTGGCTAAGTCCTCTACCGTAATTGTGGGGTTTGCAATATTTTTTTCTACAAGAGCAGCGAGGGTCTGAACAAAAACATCATCCGCATTCTTCACAAGCAATGTAGTAAAATCGCTCACCTCTGCTGAGGATCTGTATCTCATCCGAATTGTATTTTTCAGACTGAGTAGATTGTGAATCCGCAGAAGTAGCTCCGCCGTTTTAAAAGGCTTTGTCAGATAATGGTCAGCCTTGGCTTCCAAAGCCCTCACCAGCGTAGCATCAGACGACTGCGCCGTTAACATAATTACCGGCACATGGGAAGTTCGCTGGTCCTGCTTCAAAAGAGAACACAATTCTATCCCGTCAATACCCCGCATCATGATATCTGTTATAACAATATCCGGTAT
>CALGRQ010000337.1 GCA_937880795.1 uncultured Dyadobacter sp.
AGGCTTATTTACATACTCCCCGGCATTACTCAGCGTAATAGGTCGGGTACTGTGCAGGAAACCTCCCCTAACACCTCCTACGAAGAGATACATGATCACCCCCATCGCCATCAAATGGGTGAGAAAAAACACCCAAAGTTTCATTCCCGGGCGGGCGCCGGTACGTACATTTTGGGTAAGCTTCACAAGTATCCATACAAATGATAGCCATATCAGTGCTACATACCAGTATCTAAAAATAAAGCCCCCGAAAAGGCTACCCATGTTATCCTGGTTAGAAAATTCTTTGAGGATTGTCCAGGTGGTGCGCTTAATTGTGAATCGATAATAGATGAAATCCATGCAGTTACCCGCTAGCGCAATGCTATTGGTTACTACAAATACATAATCCAAAAACTTCTGAAACCCCTTTCGATACTTAAAAGTGAAAGGGATAATCATGCATAGTATGTACAGAATATTAACATAAAGTACCGCTACGGTGTCAAAACGCAAGCCACCAACGAGCAATTTTAGGGCATGAGGCGCTGAAATGTCTGGAAAAAAGGCGGAATTGAAAAAATAAAACAGCAGACGACAAATCGTAAACATGCCCATTACCGCCAGCAATCTCAACAATAAAACAATATGGATATTCTTCCTAAGTAGCGAAGAATCAAGTAAAAAAGGCATATTCTAACGAGGTGATCTCAGCAAAAAGAGAAAGTGCTAAAAGAAATATTTAAAAAGTTTTTACAAAAATAGTTGTTTTTAATGAAACATTAGTTGTATGTTTGCACTCCAATTCAACGACACCGCGGGATGGAGCAGTTGGTAGCTCGTTGGGCTCATAACCCAAAGGTCGCTGGTTCGAGTCCAGCTCCCGCTACAAAGAAGAAGGTCACTATCGAAAGATGGTGGCCTTTTTGCGTTTTCAGCCGCTTCCGAAATTTTCCAGTCAAATATTAAATTCAAGATCATAACTCAAAGATAGATGGGGCGACCGGGCAGGTGATCCTGGACAGCTCCCGCTACACAGAAAGCCACTTTTACGAGTGGTTTCTTGCTTTTCCCCTATCCACATTTGCCACATCCCCCCTTTCCTATTCTAATAAATTTTACGGGTTTCTATTGCGCTTATTCCAGCCATTTCTTAAACCACTACGTGCATTTTAGTATCGTTTAAAATCTGAGAAAAACACTTTAATATCCTCGATTAGCTACGTAATATCTTTGACCAGGAAATAGAACAATTCTGTTTTTACGATATCGAATTTTTCCGCTTAAAATAGGGATATACCAAGCCTAACGTATACCAATTCAAGAAAAAATTTTGGCCTGTTAAAATACTTATTGAAAATGTGCACGAGCACAGTATGAGATATTTTAAAAAACTTAATAAAATATTACTAAATTGTGATGTTTTATTACATATATAAGTCTACTTATATTTTATACTGCCAAATAGAAGTTTTTTAATACAAACTATTAGAAATAACGCGCTAAACAAGTTATTTTGCTCACTAAACATTTATTAAACCTAATGAAAAAACCTAAACCCAGCCCAATTGTACGGTATCCCGTATCTCGGTCACTGCGTTATCCACTGGCGATGATGGTAGGCCTTGCATTATTTAACCCATCTCAGGGGGTAGCACTTGCATTTCCTAATAAAACAAAAGTGAATGTAATCCCCGTCGATCGTACCGTAACCGGAAGTGTAAAAGACGAAAAAGGAGAAGCACTTGTGGGGGTATCCGTAACCCTGAAAAACAGCAATGGTATCGGAGCTTCTACTGATATGAATGGAGAGTTTTCTTTAAACATTCCTGAAAACTTAGTCAATAAGGCCGTCCTCGTATTTAGCTATATCGGGTATGCTCCCCTTGAAGCTGAAGTCGCTCAAAAAACAAGATTCGATGTTGCATTAACCTCTACTATAAATCAACTTGAGCAAGTTGTGGTTGTTGGATATTCTGCTAAAAAAGTAAAGTATCTATCCAGTTCTGTGGCTACCATCAGTAGCACAAAGCTGAGAGACGTAACTTCCAACGAACTCCCAAACCTACTTCAAGGTAAAGCTCCCGGGGTGGTTGTTTCTTCTGATTCGGGTGACCCAACCAGTGCCGGACGTATTTTGATTCGTGGAGCAGGTACGATCTCAGCAGGAACTTCCCCATTGGTCGTTGTCGATGGAAACATTGGCGGACGTTATAACCCTGTTGATGTAGAAAGCATTACGGTATTGAAAGATGTTGCCGCTACTGGTTTGTATGGTTCACGTGCAGCCAACGGGGTTATCATCGTGAATACAAAAATGGGTAAAGCCGGTAAAACGGAATTCAGTTTTAACAATACCATGGGCTTTGCAAAAGCAACCACTGGAAAGTTCAAACTGATGAATTCTCAGCAATTGTTTGACGACCAGAGCACGTTTTTCCCACGTGATCCGTCCGTATTGAACACCAATACCAACTGGTGGGATGAGGCATTCAGAACCGGTTTTGTAAACAACCATACGATCTCAGCCTCTGGTGGTAGTGAAAAAACTACTTTCTATGTATCAGGTAACTACTACAAAGAGCAGGGTACACTGGTGGATAACGATAAAACTGGATTTAACTTCCGTACCAACTTACAGTCTCAATTGACTAAAAAGCTTAGTGCGAAAGTTCTTTTCAATGGAGAGTTGAATAAAGACAACTATGCAACCAGCAATACTTTATTTGATGCCTATACCAACCTACCTTTTGACCCTGCCTACGACGCTTCTGGCACACCCGTAGACCCGAGGGTATATACCGCCTGGTTGGGCCGTGACCGTGAAAACTTCCTGCATTCGATTCAACATAACTATTCGAAAGCGCAAAGCTTCCACATCAATACGGATGTCAACCTTGACTACGACCTGACCGATAAAATTACCTTGTCGTCTTACAACCGGGTACTTTTCACCAACGGGCAAAGCGCATGGTATAACGACAGACGTACTCGCCAAGGTGGCGCCAATGGTGGTGAGTTAAACAACGGTACAAACTATGCCAACCGTTTATTGACTTCTAACCGTATTCGTTATAGCGAAGATTTCGGTAAGCATGGTTTAACCTTATTGGGAGTTGCCGAAGCAGAGACAACTCGTTCAAGCTGGACTTCTGCCACAGGAAAAGGACTTCCAGCGGGGCATGATGTGATGTCGGTTGCTACTGATATCATGGTGAACCCAACAGGAGCTAACGAACAAGTAGGTTTCCGTAAATTCTTGGGACAAGTTGACTACAACTATGACAACAAGTATTTCGTGATCGGATCGTTTGTAAACGAGTTTTCTTCTTTGTTTGGTAAAAACAACTCATCAGGTAACTTCATCCAATTGGGAGCGTCATGGATCCTGAGCAATGAAGAATTCTTGAAAGGAAATAAAACCATTTCTTTTGCCAAGTTACGTGCCAGCCACGGTACTGTTGGTAATGCCGATGGTATTTCCAATTTCGCATCACTGGGCTTATACTCAATTTCCTCCGATGCATCTTATTCCGGACTTCCAGGTGCGTTCCCATCTCAAAAAGGAAATCCAAACTTAACTTGGGAGAAAATCAAATCGTCGAACATTGGTTTTGATTTGAGCTTCTTCAACCGCATTGACCTTGTTGTGGATGCCTATATCAAGGAAGCTAGTGAGCTTTTATATAGAAAACCCCTTGCTGCTACAACTGGATATAGCTATGTATGGCAAAATGCAGGATCTATTCGTAACAGAGGTATTGAGTTTAACTTGACTTCAACCAACTTCAAGACGAAAGATTTTGAATGGGAGACCAACCTGAACATGGCTTTCAACCGCAACAAAGTGCTTGAATTGAGTGACGGAGCAACTGTGTTTAACTCCGGAGCGCGTCAGCCTATTGCCGTTGGACATAACATGGATGAGTTTAACATGCCAATTTGGGCTGGTGTTAACCCAGACAACGGACAGCCACTATGGGAAAGAATCATTCCCAACGCCGATGGAACAACTACAAAAGAATTGACGAGTACTTATAGCCAGGCACAAACAGCTACGTCACGTCAGTTTACAGGCAAAAATGCTTCTCCAAAATTCACGGGTGGTCTTTCAAACACTTTGACTTACAAAGGTTTGACTTTATCAGCCTTCTTTAACTTTGTATACGGAAACTATGTATACAATGAAAGCCGCGTTTATTTCGATAACGACGGTTTATATGAAAGTTTTAACCAAATGGTACCTGCTGATGACTGGACTCGTTGGGAGAAAACAGGTGACATCGCAACACATCCGAAGGCCATTGTAGGTGGTAACAAAGACTCTAACCAGTCCTCAACCCGTTATCTTGAAAGCGGAAGCTACATTCGTTTGAGAAACGTTCGTTTAGGCTATTCTTTGCCTCAAAGTATCCTTGGCAAAACCGGATTCTCTAAGATTTCTGTGTTTGTGAGTGGTGACAACCTATGGACTGGAACAAACTTCACTGGACCAGATCCGGAAGCTTCCTTATCTCAGGTTAATTTGACATCAGGTATATCCAGTTTAAGATACCCAATCAGTAAAAAATATCTTTTCGGGATCAACTTTTCATTCTAATTCGTCATGAGAAAATATTCAATTCATAAATTATTAATGATGGGGGTATTGACACTCGGTTCTGTATCGTGTGAAAAATACTACGACCCTACCACCTCTATTGATGAGGAAAAAGCCCTGACCAACGCTGAAGACGTAGGTACAGCCACTGTTGGTACCTATGCCGTTTTATTAAATGCAGCTTATGTACGTAGCGTTCACTTCCTGATGGAATATCCAAGTGATGAAGTGTCACAAGGCCAATCATCCGGTGATGACCTTACCCGTGCATACCGCTACACGCATATCAATACCTCTGGCCACTGTACCAATTTCTGGGGACAGGCTTACAAGGTGATTGCTGCTGCAAATAAAATTATTGCCTATGTACCCAATGAGTCGTCTGCGGCTATGCGCCAGCTAAAAGGTGAAAACCTATACCTGCGTGCCATGATGCACTTTAATCTGGTACGTGTATTTGGAAAACCCTATACGCAAGGTAATGGCGAAAACCCGGGCGTTCCGTTGCTCAAAGATGGTCTTTCTGAAGAGCAGATCAACGGCATTTCCCGCAGCTCGGTAAAGGAAGTATACGATCTGGTGATCAGTGATTTGACACAGGCATATGAATTAATGTCAGAAAACAAATCCAACTCATTCGCCTCCAAAGAAGTAGCACAAGCATTGTTATCCCGCGTATACCTCTACAAAGGTGATAATGAGAATGCTGCAAAATATGCGGATCTGGTCATCAAATCGGGACGTTACCGTTTGGTTCAAGGTGGCGAATACTCGGGCTATTTCAAAACAGCTCCTGCCGGCAACCCTGAAACCATTTTCGCCATTCGTCATACGAAAGTTCAGGACAGAGGCTTTTCTGCCATTGGATCGATGTATTTCAGTAGCGATATATCAGGTAAACCACAAGGTCAGGGAGCAAGTGGATGGGCTGAAATCTATGCTTCTCAGAAATATTTTGATTTTGTTGGTAAAAACACGGAGGATTTAAGAAATAGCTTCATTTCTCCATATGAAATCGATGGCAAGTTGCAGTATAACACGAAGTTGTCACCAGCAACTCCAATGTACTACGTCAACAAATACTCGTTGCAGGAAGGGGTGATCAACCTTAGCTCGCCAGTATATTTACGTCTTGCCGAAATGTACCTGATCCGCGCCGAGGCTAATGCGAAGCTAGGTAAAACTGCCTTGGCACTCGAAGACGTAAATGTTCTTCGTCAACGTGCAGGTTTGTCAGGCAATAAACTCTATACTTCAGCCAATCTTGGTAGCAAAACTGCTTTGGATGTCGTTATGGAAGAGCGTTGGTTAGAGCTTGCATTTGAAGGTCACCGTGCATATGATTTGTTCCGTAATAACCTTCCTATGGAAAGAAATTACCCTGGAACACATTCTTTGAACAATGTACCGACAACGAATATCACCCAAAAGGTGCTGCCAACAGACCCTCGCGTGGTATTCTTTATCCCACAAGCGGAAATTGACCGTAACCCTAAACTGACACAAAACCCGTAATAGGGTCATTTTGTTGATGTTTAAAGAGGAGGTGGTTGCCATGTTGTAGCCACCTCCTTTGTTTTTAGCCCTCACCAAATCCGACATTTTAGCTTTTTTAGACAATGATATCTGCTTTCCAAGTAGAAATCATCCAAAAAGTACTCCTATATTGGAAACTCCGGAATTAATTGGTGAACGAAGCTTACCTACTATTTTCTACAAAGCAATGCACGCGGAAGAACTGGAATATTGGGGAGATATGTGCAACGGTAATGAAACCGCCTTTGGCAAGATATATAACTATTTTGCGCGCGATTTGTTTCGCTATGGATATAGAATTTCAGAAGATACTGCTCTGGTTCAAGATAGTATACAGGATTTATTTTTAAATATCTGGAATAAAAGAAGAGATCTTACCGACGTTCATTCTCCACGTTTTTATTTATATCGTTCGCTAAGAAACAAGCTTATTCGTTCGTCCGAATCAAATCGC
>CALGRQ010000338.1 GCA_937880795.1 uncultured Dyadobacter sp.
GTGCAGATCGTTCAGAAAACGGAAAAGAAAGAAATTGAAACCACTGGATTTGCTGTGGCAGTAATCGAAACGAAGGAGGCCTCTTTAAGAAACCTGACAACCAATGAGCTCTTAGACCGCTCGGTAGGCGTGCGTGTACGACAGAACGGTGGTATTGGATCCCGCGTCGAATACAACCTGAACGGAATGTCCGGCAGTGCGGTAGGTATGTTTCTGGACGGAATCGAAATATCGACCTATGGCTCCTGCTTCAATCTCAATAACATTCCTCCTGCCATGATCGAACGCATTGAGGTTTACAAGGGCGTATTGCCCTCACATCTCAGTGGTGATTATGTCGGCGGAGCTATCAACGTAGTACTTAAAAAAGACGCTTCACAAAATAATGTAACTGCGGCGATATCCTACGGCTCCTTCAATACTTTTCAGGCAGATGTATCGGGTATATACAGAAATAAGAGCAACGGTTTCACATCCCGCGCCTCCGCTTTCTATACGTATACAGACAACAGCTACGAAACCTGGGGCAAGTTTTCAAAATTTGTACACCCCGACAGAACCCTCGAACGTTATTATCGCGCCAAAAGATTTAACAATCAATACAAGTCTATTGGTGCGCGCATGGAGTTTGGTTTCACCAACGTGAAATGGGCTGATCAGTTCTTTTTGGGTTACAATATCTCGGACACATATAGCGAAATTCCTCATGGTACAACCATGGCCCGTCCTTATGTAGGTAGGTTTGGCGAGTATAGCGCCCATGTTTTTAGTTTAAATTACAATAAGAAAGACTTCCTTGTAAAAGGTCTTGCTGCTAACGTAAACGCGGTAAGAAGTTACCGGAGTACGTATGTTCAGGACACATTAGGCCAGATGTACAACTGGGACGGTAAACCCCGCATGCTCATTCGTAATGGTGAAGTCATCCCCGTGCCTCCTACTCCTGGAATGGGACAACAAGGTGAGAAAAGCATTGTTCAGGTTGACCGAAGAATTACGAATATACGCACCAATCTGGGCTATACCCTTTTCCCGGGTCATCGTATATCGATCAACCATAAACTGGAAGCAACCGGACGAGATGACAAAGATTTACTGAGACCGGTTAGCAAAGACATGATGACCGTTAGTACGGTCACCAACAACATATTGGCGCTTAATTACGAAGCACAATTATTTAACGATAAGCTAAAAACCAATCTATTAGGTAAATACACCTCCAATAAGACGGTACAAACCAAGCCCGAATTGATTACTGAAGATGGTGTAAATACGGTTAATCGCGTTGACAGAACCACGATTTTCAACAATAAAGGGTATGGTGCAACGGTTTCTTATAATGCATTTTCAAAATTCTATATCATAGGCTCTACACAAAATGCTTATGTAGCAGCAAGCGAGAACCAGCTATACGGAGATCCTGAAAACAATATTCTTGAAAACCAGGGCCTGATTCCCGAAAAGAATGTGAATTACAACCTGGGCTTTCGCCACGGACCAATCCAAAGGGGCAAACATAAGCTAACATTATATGCAAGTGCTTTCTGGCGAAATGGTTACAATAAAATTACCCAACAGACTGTAGAAGACGCCATTGTTCCAGGGAGAGAAAGTGATGCTGATATACAGGTAACCAAATTCGTAAATATTGGCAGAACCCAATCCAGAGGATTTGAAGGAGAAATCATATATGTATACGATAACCGCCTGAATGCACTTTTTAACTTCTCGAAGTTTAATACCCTCTTCAAACAAAAATTTGACAATAAAGGTAAGCCTCACGACCTATACAACCTGCAACTACCCAATGAACCATTCTTTACCATGAATGGAAGTGTACAGTATCGGCTCAACAACAAATTTCAGAAAAATTCAATCCTGAATCTTTACTACAATACCGGATTTGTGGGATCATTCAGAACCGTATGGATGGAGTCGGAATGGTTTACCACCCCTACCCAATTTTACCATGACCTTGGTGCCAGTTACCGTTTCCCCAAAGGAAAAATGGTCGCAAGTGTGGATGTAAAAAACATTCTAAATGCTGAAATGTATGACAATTTTGGTGTACAGAAACCTGGAAGAGCAATCTCAATCAAGTTAAATTATACAATTAGTAAATTTTTATAACCAATTACAAGATGAAAAAAAGTCTGTTAAGTGCGGCAATACTCGGGATGACGATGATCTTTGCGGGTTGCAAGGATGACGAAAATAACAATCCTGGACCAGGTGGAGAAACACCGGGAAGCGCGAGAGAATTTGTTTCATTAACTGCTTCTATTCCTGACGATGAAGGAACCGCTGGAAACGGAGGGACTATGGCATACGCTATCACACACGCCCAAGCTATCGACCCGAATTTCACGGTCAACATTTATGACAACGGTTTTGGCCTAAGATCTGCTCGTACAGCGCGCGTTCAGGCGTCAGAAAACGGAAAAGAATTATACAATATTCAATATACCGGAGAAGATGGTGGTGTATTTAATAAGTATGTGGTAAAAGGTGCAAAAGATTTCCAGGATACAGGTAATGAGCTAGATTTATCGGATATCATCGGAACCTCCCCTCGCTGGACCAAAGCTGCCGAAGGAATTGGTATAGGTGTTCATTTGACAGGTAGCACAACCGTTAAGGAAGGAACAGCTCCAAACCATGTTTTCAAATATACAAGAGGTAAAGTAAGAATTGCAGTCATTGACCTGGATAAAGCAAACGTACCAAACTCTACTGAATTCGACTTTCCTTTCCCGGCTGAATTAGAAGCACAGGGATATTCTGTAGGGCGGGTTGATGTTCCGGTGTTAAACGAGGCTCAAAATAAAATTTTCATTGGTTGCAATGTAAGTAAAATTGATCCTACTAAATTATCTTACAATTCGGATGGAGAACCGGTGTGGGCTAACGACGCAGCTAACAGAACGATTGGAACAACTACATTGGTGGTAGATTACCCATCGTTGAAAAACCCACAGTTGATCTACTCGACGTTCTCCAAAACCAATAACCACTCATACCGTACCATGACCCAGTATGTTGGTACAGATGGTCATGTATATCAAGCTACTGCAACGGGTGGAAAGGATATCTTACGTATCAGCAAAAGCACCAACGATTATGACAATGGTTACCACTTCGACCTGGATGCAGCGTTGGGTGTAACTGGCTCACGTATTCAAGCGTTCAGATACATCAAAGACGGTGTAGGAATCGTGTTGTACAACATTGCTGGCAAAGGCGGTTACATAGCCATGGTCGATTTAAATGCTAAAACAGCTTCTAAAATTGCTAACGATTACGAGGCAAGCCTTAACTTTGGTCAGTATCAAAACATTGCTGTAAGTGGTGACTTCGCCTATGTTCCATTGACAGCCACAGGAGAAGCCGGTAAATTATATGTCATTAACTGGAAAACTAAAGAAGTTATAAAAGGAGCAACGTTAACGGGTAAGACAGGATCAAGCTACCTGGGCTCTTATTAAAAGGCATCATTATGCTTACTCCAAAGTATGTGATATGATCTAAGATTGAAGAATAGAGATACCCCAAACAGGACGGTATCTCTATTTTTTGTTTGAAATAATAGACTTATAAATATTCAAAGAGATGAAAAAAAGCCTTCTGACAGCATTCGTTTTGCTTGCCTTACAAGCCAATGCTCAACAAGCCAATACGCTAATGAACAGCGATTTTTGGAAAACGAAACCAGATCTTGCCGCTGTAAAAGCAGAGATTGCCAAAGGGAACAGCCCTTCGAAACCTAATGCAGCTTCATTTGATCCTGTTACAACAGCAATTATGAATAAGGCGTCCAATGACGTGCTTAAATTCATGATTGAACAAGAAGGAAATGGGATCACGAAAAAAACCCATCACAGTCGCTCTTACCTTCACTGGGCGGCCTCTTCTGGAAACCTGGAACTGGTAGAATATCTGATTGCGAAAGGATCAGATGTACATTATAGTGATAGTCATGGCGAAGCCGTTGCCGTTTCAGCAGCAGCAAACGGTAAAAATCCTGCTGTATTGGATGCCTTGTTTAAAGCAGGAGTATCTCCAAAACATAAATACGAGAACGGTGCTACATTGCTCATGCTCGCCGTAGCGGGTGATAACGATCTTACGCTTACAGATTATTTCATCAAGAAGGGACTCTCGATCAATGATAAAGACGACGCAGGCGCTACTGTGGTTGACTATGCCGCCAAAAGAGGTAACCGCGAACTGATGGAGAAAATTATGAAAAGAGGCGTAAAGCCTACGGGCAACGCACTATTCTTTGCATCGCAGGCTTCCCGAAATTCCAACAACGGTATAGAAACTTTTAAATATCTGGTAGAAACTCTTAAACTGGATCCCAAGACAATCAACAAAGACGGGGCAACCGTTTTACATCAACTCATCCGTAGACCTAATCCAGAGGTGATTGCCTACTTTGTAGATAAAGGGGTGGATTTGAATAAGGCGGATCAGGAAGGTAATACTTTGCTCATGATTGCATCAGCCGGCAGAGATTTGGAACTGGTAGAAAAAACCTTGTTACCAAAAATTAAAAATATCAATGCCGTAAACGAAAAGGGCGAATCAGCATTAACCAAAGCCATAGCCAGTGGCTCTTCGGAGATAGCCGCATTACTCATCAAGAATGGTGCTGATGTGAAAGTACTCAACAAGGACCAAAATAACCTTGCATACTATTGGTACGAATCATTCCGCGAAGGTGGGCCAGCCGGTCCCCCTGCAGGTGGCCAACGTGGTGGTGCTCCCGACAATGGCAGAGATCGTGCGCAACAGGAATTTGAACGTAAATTAGAAATCCTAAAAAGTGCAGGTCTTGACGTAGCAGCGCCTCAGAAAAACGGCAATACCCTATTCCACATGGCGGTGGCAAAAGACAACATTAAACTGATCGAAATGGCCTCAAAGCTTGGCGTGAACATCAATGCACAGGACAAAGAAGGCGCTTCTGCCCTTCACAAGGCTGCCCTGGTTAGCAAAAACGACAAGATGCTAAAAACCCTCATCTCGTTGGGATCTAAAAAAGACTTAAAAACTGAATTTGGAGAAAGTGCTTACGAACTCGCCAAGGATAATACTTTCCTGGCCGATAATAATGTATCACTCGATTTCCTGAAATAATTACCTCACTCCTGCTATACCGTCCTTCCTGAAAGGTATATGGCAGGAGCATAATCATATTTTGATCATTGTCCCATGAAACATTCTTTTAAATTTCTTTGCTCATTCGTTTTTATCCTGTTTTTGGCGCAGAGTGCCTTCGCCCAAACCAGTAAATACAAATGCATGATTCAAATGAATACCTACACCGGCGAAGCAGCCTACGTAGTGATTTCACTGATAAACCCACAAGGAGCTTACGAAAAAACATTATACGTTTTAGGGCCTGATAAGCAATGGTACAACACCGTAAAAGAGTGGCATAAGTACCAAACCAAAGCAAAAGCAAAAATCAGTGCCATTACAGGAGCCTCTGTGGCAGGCGGTGATAGAGCCGTTCAGGTGATTGAAATCGACGACGCTAAACTTGGTAAAGGCTATAAGTTACGCTTCGAGTCGGCCGTTGAAGAACAAAAATACCACGCTACTGACGTCGAAATTCCGGTTACAGCAGCAGCACTTGCAGAACGTGCTACCGGAAATGGCTATATCCGGTTTGTTAGATTGAATAAGGTTCAATAAGAAGAAGTTTTTCTTATACAAAAGCGTACCCTTGGCAACTTTATAACTCCAGGGTACGCTTTTGTATTTGTAGGCGTAGTTAACTCCTAGCTGCTTCTATGGCAGCCGCGATACCATCCCAAAGATTGATTCGCTGTTTTAAGGCTTGGGCAACGGCTTCGGACGCTTCCATCCACTTCCCTTCATCACTACCGCAAAGTGAGGCGGTCATATCATAAGCTAAATGAGAATGGTGATCTCCGTCTACTTCGATATGCCGTTCAAGATAATATTTAAATAGCTCAATGCGCTCAGGATTTTGTTTGTGCAATTCCTTCACGAACGAGATGAACATCCCCGGAATCAGATCTTCACGCCCGAAAGTAAACACCGCTGACTGAACATATTGCTTATCAGCTTCAATTACAGAAAACGTATGATTAACAAAATCACGGACGCTTGCTGGAACACCCGATAATTCTAGTGATTCTTTCACGGATTTTCCACCTGTAACATATTTCATAAATTGTTCTATACCGGCCGTATTACATCCTGCCTGCTTCATAGCGTTGAGATAAAGCTCAAAATGACTGCATCTATTGCCATCGAGATCAACATCACTTTCTTCACCGGTCACAATTTCATTGATAAGAAATCGGGTTTCCGGATCACCCACCGGTAACCACGGAGTCGTTACACAGGTGAGTTTACTTTGTAGCGCTTTAAGCAGCGACATAAAATCCCATACGGCGAAAATGTGATACTCCATAAAAACCCGTATATCCTCTAAACTTTTGATATCGCTATACAGACGGTGATTTACAAGTTGATTTCGCAGGTAAGCGTTGGCTTCCTGAAGTTTTTGAATCTGGTTCATTGTATAATATAAT
>CALGRQ010000339.1 GCA_937880795.1 uncultured Dyadobacter sp.
TAACCAGTCCCGATAATGGCTCGAATGCCCTCGTAAAGAAAGCCTTAGCGGCGGGCAAAAGTATCTTGTTTATCAATTTTACAAATCCTGAGGCGGAACTGTTAAAGATCAATAGGAGTTTGGGTACAGACTTTGAGGTTCGCAAAATTTCAACCGAGCAGACGGTTCCAGTCACTTCCGAACTTGCTGCCTTGCCGTATCGGTTCGTGAAATCCAATCGGTACATGGTGGATAAGCGTTATCCATTTGCTATGGAACGCATCCAGGGAAATGTGGGCGCTAGTTTGCTTGCGGAAACATTTCCATCGCTTTTGTCAGGCGATAGCCTTACTTACCAAAGCGTTTGGAGCACTGTCATAGCGAGTATACATCCCGCCACAAAGTCTAATATCGAAGTAAACGCACCGTTGCATATGGATTTGCTTGCCGATATTCAATTGAACAACTTTGACAAAACACCAAGGCTGCTCATGGTGGGTAGCGATTCTGTATATCTTCAAAATTCGACACTAAATTCAAAATCGTCCACTGCGCGATTCCGGCCTTTAGAAAGCGGGTGGCTTTCTCTGACTGATTCGCTAAAAAGTGAGCTTTATGTAGAGAAGCATAATCCAGATACTGCGGCGGCGCGTTTAACTGATTTTATGCGTTCCTACGCTTGGGATAATGACCACACAGTTCAGTATACTAGTGACCGGGGCGCTGTGCGAAAACCTTCTGACTGGGTTTGGTTCAGTTTACTTCTCCTCCTTTTTACCTTACTCTGGGTGGAACGAAAGCTATAATACGTATTCACACATGTTCTGAAACTTCTGCTTCTCTACCCATATCCTTGGCAGATGAGTTCATTTAATGTTTCTTTCTTAGAATGATACCAATTTTGAATAGGATATTTAGGGTGTATCGTTAAGAAAAGTACAATTCATGCTTGTTTTGAAAATTTCGCACAAGTATTTTTGGACTATATTTTAGTATTAGTCGAAAAATATGAAAGAAGCGAAGGATAAAATTCTGAGGAGAAAAATTCTTGAAGGTGCCGATAAGCTGTTCCGGGAGCAAGGTCTAAACAAGACCACCATGGAGGATATCGCGCGGGAAGCTGGCAAGGGTAAAAGTACGCTTTACTATTATTTTAAAAGTAAGGAAGAAATTATCGATGCGATTATTGAAGAAGAGAAGGATCAGTTTTTTACCAAAATTCAAACTGCCGTTGCTGCGGCTCCTACTGCTAAGGAGAAAGTTCAAGCCTTCGTAGAGACGCGTTTTGCGCGCTTAAAAGAAATTACCACTTTATATAAAATCATGATTGGAGAGGTTAGGGAGGCCTTGGACGATCAATGTGTAAATAATTTTAGGTATCGGAAACAATACGACCAAAAGGAGGCCGATATCATCAAGAGTATACTTCAATACGGCATTGTGACCGGTGAGTTTCGTGTTTTCTCGGAACGAGATCTGGAAATGATGTCCTTCGTGTTTTTAAGCTCCCAGCATGGACTTGAACTGGATCTGATCATTCATAACAAGCTGGATGAGATTCTGTTAAGGATTAACTTTCTCCTGGAAATCATGATGACGGGCATCAATAAGAAGTAATTTTTTTTGTCTAAAAATAGACCCTAATACTTAATTGTTCTATAATTCCAATTATTTTTTTACATCCAATAATGAAAAAGTTTTTAAAGAATTCCTCGATGATACTCGTGGTGTCAGGAGTAATGGCTGCATGTGGTAAAAAGGAGGAAGAGAAGCCTCGTACGGCAACGCCCACAAAGGTGACTGTGCAGGAAATTACCAGTGGTACTGCCTCCGAAGCACTGAAATACTCGGGTACGGTTGAAGCAGAAAATATGGTGCAAATTGGTTTTTCTGTACCAGGCACTGTATCGTCTGTTTTGGTGAATGAGGGACAAATGGTTCAGGCCGGTCAGGTTTTGGCGAGTATAGACCCCACCGATTATGACAATGCGCTGCTGATCGCAAGTGCCGGCTTGGAGCAGGCGGAAGATATGTACACCCGTTTGAATGCTTTATACGAAAAGGGGAGTCTACCGGCCAAGGATTATATTGATATTAAGTCAAAAGTGGCTCAGGCAAGAGCGAATAAAAATATGGCCGTTAAGCGTGTGAAAGATTCGAAACTTTACGCACCTATGTCCGGAATAATCACGGCTAAAATGATAGAAAAAGGAGCCATGGCGGCACCAGGCGCACCTGCGTTTACCCTTATCAATACGTCAAAAGTATATGCGAAGGTATCGGTTCCTGAAAGTGAAATAGGAAAAATCACGAAGGGACAAACGGCCAGCGTAAACATAGCAACCATCGGGCAGCAATTGTCTGGAAAAATTACCATTATCAATCCATTGGCCGATCCGGTAACCAAGTCGTATACAGTGAAGGTACAATTGGTAAATCCTCAGGGGAAAATTATGCCGGGTATGATAGCCGAGACTGAAATTGCCACGGGGCAGCAGGTGAGTACCATTACCATTCCGGCGAAGGCGGTGATCCGTGATGCGGATGATATTACTTATGTATTCGTAGCCAACGGAGATAGTAAAGTTGTAAGAAAAAGAATTAATGCCAGTGGACTAAAGGGAGACAATGTCGTGATTAGTGAGGGTTTGCAAAATGGAGACCGTGTTGTGGTTTCAGGCCAAACCAAGCTGAAAGACGGTTCGGCTATTTCTCTGTAATCACTTATCAATCTTCTTTGCTTATTCAAAACCAGGGTCTGTTCTCGCTTTCGTGTGAGGTATAGACTATAAGCTTATCGCTTTAAATACATGAAAAAACGTACATTAAACTTTATAGAAGCCGCTATGAAGTATAAGCAGGTAACGCTTGTGGTTACCGCATTGCTTGTACTTTTAGGGGTGAACGCGCTATTGACGATGCCTCGTAGCGAGGATCCGAAAATAGACATGCCTGTTGGTCTGGTGATGGCATTTTATCCGGGAACGGATGAAGTTCAGATGGAACAACAAGTAACCAATAAAATTGAGCAATATCTGTTTTCCTTTGAAGAAGTTCGTAAGGATAAAACCAAGTCTGAAACCAAAGACGGTCAGGTGTTTATAACGGTGGAACTGCATACCACGGTAAAAGACCGTAAAAAATTCTGGAGTTCTCTTCAGCACGGTCTTAATATGAATATGCCTGGGGTATTGCCAAGGGGTGTCATTGGACCAATTGTGAATAGTAATTTTGGTGATGTGGTAGCCCAGATGATTACCGTTTCTTCTCCTAAAAGAAGTTATGCTGAAATTGAAAAGTATTTGGACAAGTTGGAGGATGGTCTTAAAACCATACCGACGGTTTCAAAATTAAATAGGTCTGGCGGACAAAAACAGCAAGTATATGTTACCGTTGACGATTTGAAAATGCGTCAATACGGCTTTGATGTGACGGCCATTATCGGCGCATTGCAAACGCAAAATGCAACGGGCTATACCGGTGAGCTGACCGTAGCAAACAACAATGTTCCAGTGTTTGCAAGCAAACGTTATAATACCGAGGCAGATATTGCCGAGCAGATCATATATACAAATCCGAACAGCACAGTCGTGCGTCTGAAAGACGTGGCTAATATAGAGAGACGTTACGAAGAAACATCTTCGTATATACGTGTAGGTGAGGATAAAGTGATGATGTTAACCGTGGAAATGCAACCGGGCAATAACATCGTGGAGTTTGGAAAAGTGGTGGAGGCAAAAATGGCTGA
The DNA here is from genome assembly GCA_937880795.1 of uncultured Dyadobacter sp. GTDB lineage: Bacteria > Bacteroidota > Bacteroidia > Cytophagales > Spirosomataceae > Dyadobacter. The sequence goes on from CALGRQ010000339.1 coordinate 3,728, forward strand.
GGTTAAAAATACCTTTCCCGATGATGTGAAGGTAGAAGCAATTGTGAATCAACCGGAAGTAGTGGGTAAAAGTATCAGCCATTTCATGGTAGAGTTTGGAATTGCGATCGTAACCGTACTTGTGGTGATTATGTTGTTGATGCCTTTCAGTATAGCCGTAATTGCTTCTATGGCGGCCCCTATATCGATTGCCATCACATTTGGGGTGATCAATATCATGGGAATCGAGTTACATCAGGTGACCTTGGTGGCCCTCATTATTGTAATGGGTATGGTGGTAGATAACGCTATTGTTGTTGTCGATAATTATATTGAAAAACTGGATGAGGGAATAACACCTTGGACGGCAGCATGGCAAGCGGCTACACAGTTATCGTTGCCCATTTTTACAGCTACTTTGGCGATCATCTTTGCCTTTGCTCCACTGGCGTTCTTTATGAATGGTATTGCTAAGGATTTTATAGCGGCCTTACCGGTTACCGTGGCAGTGGCTTTGGCGGCATCTATGGCGGTAGCGTTGTTGTTTACACCTTATACCTGCTATGTATTTATCAAGAAGGGTTTGAAACACAAAGTTTCTGATCGTCCTCCTAAATTAACCATGTTGGATAGACTTCAAAATGGCTTTAATAAGGTTGTGGAATTGTGTTTCCGTCGTCCGAAGTCAACCATAGTTGTGGCTGTGCTGTCGGTGGTGCTGGCATTGGTGGTTGCCGGGAAGGTAGAGCAGGAGTTTTTTCCGGTAGCGGAGCGCAATCAATTTAATATGGAAGTTTGGTTGCCTACGGGAACCTCGTTGCAGGTTACTGAGGATGCGGTGAAAAATATCGAAAAACTATTGAAGGAAGATAAGCGCGTGGTGGGGGTAGCCAGTTTCGTGGGTGGAAGTTCTCCTCGTTTCCATATCACTTATGCACCGGAGATGCCTCGCAGGAACTTTGCGCAAATCTTTATAACAACCGTTGATGAGGATGCGACCAATGCCATGGCAAAAGAATACCTAACAAAGCTGGATGGTTATCTGCCAGATGGTGAAATTAAGGTTAGACAGTTGAGTATGCAGGCTACTTCTCCGATTGAAGTACGCGTGATTGGAGAAAATATCAATGATCAGAAAAAGGTTGCCGCACAGGTTGAGGAAATCCTACGGGCGGAGCCAGGAGCCAATTTTATTCATAACGATTATGAGACGGATAATTTCGGTGTAACTGTCAAGATTAAAGAAGATGTGGCCAGTAGACTAGGGGTATCCAAACAGGCAATTACACAAACGCTGGGCGCTCAGTTGAAAGGTTTTAGCGTCTCAACGATGTGGGAGGGTGACAAACCTGTAGATATATTCCTAAGGTTGGATGCTCAAAGTCGTAAAGACTTCAATGATCTTTCCGACTTGTATATCAGCACGCAATTTGGAGGCAAAGTGCCGTTGAAAGAAGTGGCTGAGCTAGTTCCGGCGTGGCATACAGGTAAAATTGCGCATAGAAATGGTCTTCGTACCCTGACC
>CALGRQ010000340.1 GCA_937880795.1 uncultured Dyadobacter sp.
TGTATATCTAAAGCTGACGTCTTTAAGTACAATGTCGGAATCAACAGGAAATTCATGAATCTGATTTTCTTCCTGTTGGCTTTCGTCTTCTTTTTCATGGATTTCAGATAATCGGGAAAGTGATATTTTTGCATCCTGTACTTCCCGGATGAATTGGATGAGTTGTATCTCTACTAAAAGGGCGATGACTGTATTTCAAATGAACCTGCGCAAAAAACGGTTGATTCTGCCCACGTCCCCGCCAGTCGAAACCATCGTATAAGTCTTTCCCTTCATGCACAAAATTATACCCTGTGTAAAAGGGTCCTTTCATTTGAACCCCTCCTGTATTACTCATATAATAGCCCGCCTTTTTAAAATATTCGGTAATGGGGACAATTCCTTTCGGCAATATGGTTTTGTTTTTGGGAAACTGATTTTGACAATTGATACTTACAGCCTGCATACCCGTGATAAACGCAGACCGGCTGGGCGAGCACACCGCCCCGACGGTTATCATGTTTTTATACAGCGTACCCTGTTTAGCCAATTGATCCAGATTAGGCGTATGGACGAGGTTATTCCCATAGCAGCCCAAATCAGGACTAATATCATTGGCGACAATCCATAAAATATTGGGACGTTTTCCTTTGTTTTGGCTAAACCCGTCAAGGGACAGCATCAGCAAGATCAAAAGAAAAAACGGAAAACACTTTTTCATATAAAAACCAATTAAAACATATAGTACCGACTCCTGGACCAAGATCCTGTTCGACTGACAAGCAAATTCTACCCCCTACCCATATACGGATCCGTCACGCTTTCTTTCCCAGTTTCTACATGACCCGCATAACGAATCCAGCCCCCCGATTTCTCATGTCGGATGGTGGTATCGTACCAACCATGACTGTTTTTTAAATTTTTAGAAAGTTTTGCGTTTCCTCTACCCATTGTTCCACTAGCTGTTCCATATACATTGTCTACGACCGCATATTTCTCCTGCCCCTGTTGCTTTCCGTCCAATGCAAACGTTATACCTCCATCCAGTTTACCATCCCTCCCGTTGGTATACGAAAGAGTAACCCGAAGTGCCGGGGTATCCGGATTACCCGAAAACTCCCTGAAAAATCCATTGGGGCCATATACCCGTAAATGATATTTCCCGCCCTCGAAATCGGACAGATTCCATGTTTGTTTTAGCGTATCACCGGCTTTAACTGCAAAATTCCAAACACGTAGTTCCTCTCCTTGATATGGATTTATGGCATATACAATAAATGGTGCACCGGCTGCCTTTTTCCCAAATACTTTGTTGCCCGCCTGCAAGGTTAACTCAAAAGTGGATTGATCCGCTGACACATTCCCATCTGCATACAACTCATACGGAATCGCACAAGAACGACGCGTTCCCGGCTCCTGACTCGGCAATAAGGAACTAGCTGCTGCATGCTGATTCACTGCCGCTACTTCACTAACCGATAGCGCCTTGTAATTCGTCGGCGCCTCCTTAAATTGAGCTTTGTGAATGGTTGTTACGATTTCATCCCGATTAACCGGTTTTGGTTTTTTATAGGTAGAAGCATCATATTGTTGAAAAACCGAGTCCAGATTGCCACAAATGGTCCGTCTCCATTCCGAAATATTGGTTTCTTTAATTTTTTTACCCGATTTATGGCTGGTAAATTCTTCTAAAAACTGAATGATAGAAGTATGGTCAAATACCTGAGAACACACCTTCCCTCCTCTCGACCAGGGCGAAGCGACCACCAATGGAACCCGAAAACCTAAACCAATAGCCCCCTCCCGTGCGTTGTTCTTAGGCACCTGAGACTGGTCCTGTTCCAGGGTCACGTATTCGGCCTTTATATCTATTCCATCGGAAACTTTCCCGGAATTTTCCTTTAAGGGGTTGGGAATCGAAAATGGCGGTACGTGGTCGTAGTAGCCGTCGTTCTCATCATAGCATAAAATAAAAATGGTTTTTTTCCATACTTCCGGGTTTTGCGTGAGTATATCCAAAGTTTCGGACACATACCACGCCCCATACCAGGGTGCCGACGGATGATCTGAAAAATTTTGGGGTGACGCCAGATACGAAACCGTTGGCAACTTCCCTTCCTTCACATCTTTACGGAATTGATAAAATATATCAGACTTCGGCACCTGAACCTTTCTTTTCTCTCCATTTTCTTCATAGGTAATCGTGCTCAGTTTCAAATAATCCGGATCCTCACGATTGGACACGAAAGCCCGTTTATGCAAATCGCGCTCTGCTACCGAAAACTTCTTGAGATTTTCCGCACTGTACTGATCTAAATCTTTCTGGTATTTTGCAAGTAGCGCCATACGATTGTCATAGCTCTTGGTAAGCTTGGTCTTTTCCTCAGCCGTGGCCGCATCCAGCTTTTGCTTTAAATCGGGCAGTTCAGTATTTATCTTTTCAATCTCACGCTTGGCGTAAAAGATATAGTCATCCGACGACTTTACATGATATTGAGCAAACCGTTCCAAAGGATTACACCCAAAATTACTCAGCCATGAACCTACGCCGGGATGAAATTGGGTAATGGCCCCCACTTCGTTCTGATAGAATTTCCAGGAAACTCCAGCCTCCTGCAAGCGCTCCGGAAAAGTCTTCCATTTAACAGGCTTATCGATCGAATAATAACTGTTTCGAACCACCGCCAAAGCATCCATATCTGGCGTTTCACGAATCGTGCCTGACCATAAGTAATAACGATTCGGATGGGTGGGCGTCATTGACGAGCAAAAGTTCTGATCACAAACGGTGAATGCGTCGGCGAAAGCATAATAAAAGGGAATATCCTGGCGATCATAATAACCCAAGGTCAGTGGCATGTCGGAGTATTGCTTATGACCCGACCGCTTGGACGTCAACCATTTGTCGTATTTTCCTCCATTATAGGCATCTACCTGCGACTCCCTCGAATGCGGTAAATCGTGCATCCAGGTAGCCTTTGTGTTTTTTATATCCAGTCTGAAAGGAGCGTAGGTATCTCCTTTCTGATCAGTTTGCAACCAGACTTTGTTTTTGTTGGGTAAGGATATAGCACGTGGGTCGTTGAAACCCCTTACACCCTGTAATTTTCCATAGGTATGATCGAAAGATCGGTTTTCCTGCATGAGGATCACCACGTGTTCGGCGTCCAGATAGGTCGTTCCCGGAGCGGGATTAATCGCCATGGCGCGCTGGACCGACTCAGGTAAAAAACTCATCATGCCGGCACCGCCTGTGAGCAGTGCTGCCTTTTTCAGGAACGCTCTTCTTGAATCCATACAAGTGTTTTGGTTATAAGTATTTTCAAAGAAAGTAAATGAAGCCTATACAATACTCCGTGCATGTGTAATGATCATCAAATGTTCATATACGGGTGTCCTAAAACCATCAAAGCATGGCAATCAACGATCATACAGAAACTGAAAGAGACCGGTTACCACGGTTATTTTTTGAAATGCCTGTCTGCAAAATTTAGAAAATGTTTCCAGTCAAATGCCGTCACATCATGCACGCCCTCGCGTACGAGGTATCCCAAAGCACCCTGTCCAACCGACTCCCCTACTGCCGGATGCTGGTCGGATAGAATCCCTTCTTTACCGTATAGCTTGTATACCGGCGTGGCGTGATATAACGACAAAAACTCCCCTTTGGGATCAGCCCATGTATCTTTTACGGCACTGGCAACATATACAGGACGCGGGGCCATCAGGGCAATGAGCTCATGGGCATCTACGGGTAAATTGTCTTCTTGCCCCGTATATTTATTAAAATTGGCACAAAACCAATAAGGTACTGCTTTGGTCAGGTCCGCAATCCGCTCTCCGTAATTTCGGCGATAGAGCGACGCCCCGCCTTCACCCGAATTATTAGAAATCACCAAAGCAAACCGTTTATCCAAAGCGCCGGCCCAAAGTGCAGCTTTGCCTAACCGTGATTGTCCCAGCACTGCCACT
>CALGRQ010000341.1 GCA_937880795.1 uncultured Dyadobacter sp.
TGACTTTACGGTTGCGATATTTATCCAAGCAAAGAACGGTTGATGGATTTTTAGATGAATCGAAAGTGACTGGCCGCTTGATCAAAAGAGGTTTTTTAGGGCATGCCAGGGAGTTACGGGCTGTTTTGCGCTGGGTAGAAAGCTCGCCATATCCGGTAATTCTTTGTGGCGATTTTAATGAAACTCCTTATGGGTATGTATATGGTAAGACGCGTTCAGTTTTTCGGAATGCTTTTGAGGAAAGGGGCAAAGGGTTTGGTTTTACCTATAACGAAATGCCTTACTTCATTCGAATTGACCATCAGTTTTATGATCAAACGCGATTAAAGTTGGTTGATTTTGAAACACTATCCCACATCCCATTTTCTGACCATTATCCCCTAACAGGGACTTATCAAGTGATCAAATGAAGTTTATATACCTCTGAGTAAATGAAAATAGCCCGTTGAGGGCTATTTTCATTTATAGTCAATTTGCAAGCTATCCAGTTCACCGAAAGTTATGGTGGGTGGAAAAGTACCTTGATTTAGCTTTTGTAAAACTAAATTGGCTATCGCTTGTGACTGTTGTTCGGTTTTGAAAGGCTTTTTGCCTGTCACGCCGGGTATGTCTGGTTGTTCTATTACTGTGGTGGTATCCTGCAAGATGCGGTATCCCCAACCACCAGGCTGCTCGAATGTCTGCGCCTTTAAAAAGCGAATGCCTTCGCCGTTTGTGCTTGTTTTCACTTCCGAAAGATTTTGGAAATAAAAGAAAGCTAAACCAGCGAAGGCAATCAGACAAATCAGAATTAATTTTTTCTTACTTCTGCTGTCCACAATAAATATTAGTTGTCGTCTGAGTTTACAGCTGCTGCCGGATCAAATGCCCATAGATCATCGCTATTTGCTGAACCAGCAAGACCAGTACCTAAGTAACCAATACCACCTAAGGTAAAGCCTGCTGCGGAGCTTCTAGCACCACCTTCAAAGTTGTTCATTTGAGTCCAGGTATTGGTACCCGCTTCATACTGCCATACATCAGATGCACTGGTTCCGCCGATGATATATGCTTTTTCATTCACTACAAGGGAAAATGCGAAAGATCTAGCCGTTAAATTATCGTTTGAAGCTTCAAGGCGTGACCATCCGTTTGCAGCAGGATCAAATACATACATATCTTTGGTGGAAAGCTGAGAATTGTTCTGACCAAAACCTACATATGCTTTACCACCTAATACAAATGCATTAGCACCATGGCGTTTACCACCTGTGAACGTTGCTACTTCTTCCCATTTATTTGAGGTAGGGTCATAGCTGAAAAAGTCTTGATATAAGGTCGAATTATCAACAGATCCTAAGCCCACATAGCCTTTCGTACCCAAAGCAAATGCCGAAGCATGACGACGTAACGATGGGAAGTCAGCGATAGCTTTCCACTTGTTGGTTGCAGGGTCATATTCGTAAAAGTCCTTTTTATAACCATTGTCAACAAGAGTGTTGTTGTCATAGCCAGTACCTACATATGCTTTATTGTTAATCACGAAACTTGTAGCATGACTTCTGCCTGTTCCCGGAAATTCAGCAACCTGAGTCCATGTTTTTCCAGTAAAAGACCACATATCCTTTTTGTAAGCATTTACCTCACTGGATCTGCCTGTTCCTATGTATCCCTTCTCCCCAATGACAAAACTAACGGCTCCTTGTCTTGGTGATCCTCCAAAATCAGGAATACCTTGTCTATACCAGTTTCCTAATTTATCAGCGTCTTTATCATCGTTATTACAGCTAAATTGCATGAACGCTGTTGAGGCAACCAAAATGGCTAATGAGGTCTTCTTTAAAGTATTGAACATGAAAAATTATGGTTTGACTAATTGTTACAAATGAAATAATATGGTTTAACGGGTTCATTACAGAAACAGATCCAATTCACTAACTGGTGAGGTGCTTCTCCATTAATTTTTTGCAAACATAACATCTTGATCGGGCTAACAGAAATTATATATTTACTTTTTCACTAAATCTTGTAAAATAGCCATTCTTTCCCGAATGGCCTAAATGCTGTATACTGTTATATATGTCAATTGAAAAAGGAATAACATCATCCTCTTCGCGGTGAATTGGTAATCCTTTTTTAGAACATTTGCCACTATTGGAACCCGATAAACGTATTGTAATCAGGGACCACAAGGAAAGCAAATTTACATCTCCTCAAAGTTTAACATCGATCTATAAATAAGGAGTTGTTTTTCTTTACGCAAAGAGCCCATGATTTGTTGCACGATGATTGCCATTCGTAATATTTTACTTATTAAAAAATAATTCATGTTGTAATTAACGTTACATCTGATAATTTTGCACTTTTACCGTACTTGCCTTCAATGAAATTTATTTCTTATTGTTCTAAAACGTTATCTCCGGCTGTTTCTAAATTTCTGATTGTAGCAGGATTAACTGTTTCTTTTACTTCTTGCCAGTGGGGAGATGAGGTTGACGCCATAGTTCAGCCTAATCCGGATGACATGTCGATCATCTTTTCAGATTCAAACTCTGTAACGATGTCTACGTTGAAAGTAGATTCGCTGATGACGGGTGCGTCAACCAGAAATTTGATAGGCCGGTTTATAGATCCTTTCTTTGGTAAAATGCATAGTACCGCATTTGTTCAGTTTGGAACAACTTCTGGCGGTATAGATAATGCGCTAAGTTTTCCCGAAAACGCGGTGTATGATTCGTTAGCCTTGTCGCTGCGCTATGATGGTTATTATTATGGAGATACCACTAAGGTAATGAAGGTGGATATTCATGAATTGACGTCTGATCTGACTCTGAAGCCAGACCTCACACCAATAGCTGCTATATATAACTATCATTCAACACCATTCAAGGCAGCTCCTGTTGGAACGGGAAGATTTTACCCCAGACCATATAACGGCTCTAAGGCATCAGACGCAAAAGGCCATGATGTGAAGGTAAAACTTTCAGATGCAATGGGTAAGAAGCTATTTGATCTGATTGTGGCCAATAAGATTACAGGACAGGCTCAGTTTATTGATGTCTTAAAAGGACTAGCGATTAAAGCAGCAGATGATAATTATGCAGCGTTGGGGTTTGTCACTTCAAATACCAATTTTCGGCTGTATTACCACACGCCTGACGAAGTGGAAGGTGTTAAGAAAGATTCATTGTCGCTCAATGTGAGAGCAAGCTATAATCAGGTCAATGGAGATCGGAAAGGTACAATTTTGGCCAAGTTGCCAGATACCTATCGTGCAATGCTCCCATCTTCACAAACCGGGAATATGTCTTTTGTGCAGGCGGGATCTGGTATAATGACTAGGTTAGATTTTCCGGGTCTGCAAACGTATAAGAGTCTTGATTATATGTTTGTAAACGAAGCAAAACTGATCATCGAGCCGTTACGTAATTCGTCCACGAAACAATTCTTTTTGCCATCAACTTTGGGCGCATATTTGGCTGATAAGAACAATGATTATGTATTTAGCGGTGGAGAACCGATAGAAGCATCATCGTCCAAGTTGATAACGGACTATTTAAATGATTATCAATACTATTCGTTGGATGTTACTGAATTTGTACGAAGTATGCTACAAAACGAAGCACAGCAGAGTTACGGACTTTTATTAAGAACTTCCAGCCCTTTGCTTAAACAACAGGAGGTAGGATACACTGGAATAATAGATGGTAATACGATTTTTTCTAAGTCTTTTGATCGATTGGTTTTAGGAGATCAGACCAACACTAATGGAAAGATAAGGTTGCAAATTAAGTATACCAACATTAAGAAACAGTAGCTGGTATCGCTATAAAGTGAATAAAGGGGTCTGTAGACATTTTGGTTTACAGCCCCCTTTTTTATTGTTACATAATGTAGCCATCCTTTGGTTGCAATTTCTCAGGAATGTTGGTTTCACCAACCATTTCCAACAGATTGATTTCTATGTTCCGACAAATGGAGGTCATGGGGATATCATTGGGATTGTTCTCAAATGGGTTTTGCATCACGTAGGCGATACTTTCGATATATAGGAATAAAAATGAGATTACAAAGGTGATGGGTATAGCTATACGACCTATACTCTCGATTAAGCCCATGGGAAGGATGATGGTGAAAATAAGAATGGTGAAATGAACAAAGAAACTATACTGCGTTGGAAAAGTAGTGTTCTTGATTCGTTCGGCCTTCCCCATGGCATCACAAAGTCTTCTAAATGTGTCATCTATGCTTTGAAAAAGGATGTGATCGATCTGACCCTGCTGAAATGCTTCTGTGATGTGGTTTTGCATGAGTAAAAGAATTCCATTGGGAATGTTATCATGCTTTTTGACAAATTCCATTTCATCGGCGGTCATGTGGAACGATGCCTGAGAGAGTACGGGCAAGCGTCTCAGGGTATAGTTTAGTGCATAACACCATGCAATTTGCAAATGTGCCACGTTTTGGGCAATATTCTTCTGTTCGGTTGGGCTTGCTTCTATAAACGACAAGGTTTGACGCACTAGTGTCCGGCTATCGTTGGTAATGGCACCCCAAATATGGCGGGCTTCCCACCAACGATCGTATGCGGAATTTGTTCTGAAACCTAGTAAAAGTGATAAGGATGTACCCAAAATAGAAATGATGGAAATGGGAAATGCCAGAAATTGCCATTGATGGTATTGGTATAGATAAAAGACCAGCGCAGCATACATCGTAATCAATAAAACCTCACGCCAGATTCCTCTGAGCAGACGGGCAATGGAGAAAGATTCTTTTACGTACATACAAGGTAATTTTGGGGTGTGTGGTTATTAATAGGAGATGCAATTAAATAACTATTCCATAGATTATAAAGCAACGAAGCACGGAACTTTACAGCCCCGTGCTTCGAATGTCTCATTTACTTCAACGATATGTTTTACGCCAGTCTTGACTCTTTTTCGTCCTTTTTAAATTTGCCTTTGTATACCAGTTTTTCGATGGCTACAAAGAGAACCGGTACTACAAAGATAGCAAGAGAGGTAGCCGCTAACATACCACCAAATACCGTCCAACCGATCGTCTTTCTGGATTCGGCTGCGGCCCCACTCGCAAAGGCGAGAGGAAGTACACCAAGTATAAATGCCAGAGAGGTCATGATAATCGGACGAAGACGTAACCTTACAGCTTCCAAGGTCGCGTCCACAATCGGCATGCCGCCATCTACACGTTCTTTGGCAAATTCGACGATCAGAATGGCATTTTTGGCTGCAAGTCCGATCAGCGTAATAAGCCCGATTTGTGCATAAATATTGTTAGACAAATTCGGTAAGAAAGTAAGCGTCAAAATAGATCCAAATGCTCCGATAGGCACAGCGAATAGAACAGAGAACGGTATAGACCAGCTCTCATACAGTGCTGCTAAGAATAGGAATACAAAGACGATGGAGATAGCAAATATCACAATGGTGCTGTCACCCGCTTTTATTTCTTCACTACTCATACCCGAGAATTCATATCCATAACCCGCTGGCAGGGTAGAAGCAGCCACTTCTTTGAGAGCAGTAATGGCTTGTCCACTACTGAATCCAGGCTTAGGTACACCGTTAATCTCTACGGAACGATAGATGTTATAGTGTGAAATCAGGGCCGGGTTTTCTACCACTTTAGTGGAGACCAAGGTGCTCAAAGGAATCATGTTACCTTCGCGGTTACGAACATAGAACTTCTTGATCTGATCCAGGTTCGAACGGAAACTACTATCCGCTTGTACCATTACACGGAAGTTACGACCATATAGGTTAAAATCGTTAACATAACTACTACCTAATAGGGTGGATAGTGAATTGAAAACATCATTTACCTGAACGCCCAGTTTTTTCGTTTTGTCGCGATCTACATCAATTTGATAACTTGGCGTACGCGCATTAAAGAAAGTATAGGCCATTCCAATTTCGGGACGAGCATTTAATGCACCCAGAAACTTACGAGATACCGCTTCAAATTGCTGAATATTGTCTGTACTGGTGGTTTGCTGTAACTGGAAAGAGAAACCGGCAGCGTTACCCAAACCGGGTATAGCTGGTGGCGCAATGGCCATAACCCTTGCCTCTTTCAGGTCACGGGTCGATTGCTGAATGCGAGCGATAACCGCCTGTACATGCTGTTCTGCACCTTTTCTTTGTGCCCAGGGATGTAAGCTGATAAACAGTGTACCCACGTTAGACTTATTAGAGAAACTGATGG
>CALGRQ010000342.1 GCA_937880795.1 uncultured Dyadobacter sp.
GCCCCCTATGCCGATGTGATCAGAACAACCATCTGTATTTTATTGGGCGTAAACCCGCCATTGTTATTCCTGATTATGTTTATTGATGGAACCTGGGGCGCATTTATCCACATAGGTGAAAATGTTTTAAAAGACGGAAGAATGGGGTTTCTAAATAAAATCATCCTCACCCCATCGCATCACAGGGTTCATCATGCCCGCAACCCACTCTATATGGACACTAATTTCTGCAATCTGCTTCCTATCTGGGACCGTGCTTTCGGAACTTTACAGGACGAAAGGAAGGATTTGGAAATAGAATATGGCATTTCAAGACAGATGAAAAAGGGGGATTTTTTAGATGCCTATTTTGGCGAGATTGTGGTATTGGCAAAAGATGTGTATCATGCACCGGGCATTATAAATAAGTTTCTCTACATATTTATGCCGCCGGGTTGGAGCCATACCGGGGAGCATAAAACAGCCTATCTTGTTAAAAAAGAATATCAGGAAACACACCGGAAAGAAGCTTCACCGATTTGACATATTTTATGTTCAACCCTTTCAGGGTTGATGTCGGTTAATATATTCCTGAACCACGGATTTCTTCCGCGGTTATTCATATTAAGCCTCTGTGAGGTTTTTGCTGGCACATTCATTATTATACAGCGCCTCAATGAACGGAACCGTGAAAATACTTACTTAAAGATTGAAGTGAGTCCGAAGGACTAAAATATGAATAACCGGGGGTGTAACCCTAGGAATACGTCACAAAAACCACGATCTCCCAACCCCGAAGAAGGTTGAATATCGGACAGAAACGCACCTCACTAAATATATTTCAGAATAGAATAATAAACCAACACACTATATTTCAATGAAGTTTAGCTTAATTACGACATCTTACTATATCTATACACCTCAATAACAATTCATTCATGATAAAAACATACCTAACAATCGTAGTTTGTTTATTTCTGATAGCCTGTGACCAGCAAAGTGGTTCTGAAAAGGGAAAAACTGGTATGGCCATTGTCAATGACACCATCCCTCCAATGAGAAGTGACGTCAAAACGGGCGCCGTAGCCAATTATAGCGAGCCCGTGCCGGATAAAGACAAACTCAACAACTGGAAATTTTCTGTGGATGCATTTGAAACCAATCAAACCTTTAAGTATTTATTGAAAATACAATACAAGGAATTGCGTGTCGAAGATACACTCACCGTGCCTAATTTTGGAATAGAACCAAAAGTCCTTCTCAATAAGGGTTCGGAGAATCTAACTTGTATTATTGGATTTGCAGGTAAGGAAGGAGAATTTAAAGAATACAAAAAAGTACATGTGGAAGATGGCGAGCTAAAAATCACGAACATCAAAGGATATAGAAGAACTTTGAGTAAAAAGCAATAGCACCTGTATCTTCCTGTTTGCATATACCACGCCCAGCGAGAGCTAATTTTTTTCACCGATCACCCTTATGAATCTATACAGAGCAAAGCTATATAAACAAAAAAAGGAGAACCTGAAATCAGGTTCTCCTCGCAATCATTTATAGGCTTTATTATGCGATAAAAATGGCGTCCATTTTCTCACGAATTGTCAGCAAGCGTTTTCTGTCTCCACCAGCAACTTCGGCTGAGGCCCAGCCCGAGTACCCAATTTTTTGTAAAGCTTTGTTTACTTCCGGCCAATTGCAATCGCCATCAAAAAACTCTACATCGAAACCTTTCCACAATCCCAACTCGTTCTGCTTTTTGATACTGAACTCTTTCAAATCCAATTTCAAAATACGCTTATTCAAGCCTTCTATCCAGGAAGTTGGCCAGCCGTAACGCAGTACATTACCTACATCAAAATACCAGCCCACCATAGGATGTTTAAACTCATCCACGTAGCGCGCAGCTTCCAAAGGACTGATCAAAAACTGATTCCAAACATTTTCAAAAGCAATTTTCACCCCTGTTTCCTCAGCTACCGGAAGCAACTTACGTATCTCTGCCTGAGAGCGCTCATAGGCTTCTGCATAGGTTACGTTCGCGTTCACTACACCAGGTACTACCAAAACGGTGGTTCCTCCCATTTTTTTAGTGTCACGCAATGCTTTCTCGATCGACTTTGTACATTCGGCTCGCTTCTTTGGATCCGGATCTGACAAAGGTAATTTCCAGTGCATAGAATTAACCGTTCCTGGAAGTTCCAGACCCGTTTTATCACGTGCGGCAAGCACCTCCTTTAGATCCAGATTATCCGGGCTATCAAGCTCAACGCCATCATATCCCAAATCTTTCAAGAGTTTAAACTTGTCCATGATAGACAAATCTTCTTTAACCATACCCCACTTAAGACTCTTCTTCACCATTGGCTTTGCCATTGGATTGATGATGCCCGAAGCGGTTGGCTTTACATATATGCCTGCGTTGGATGCAATGGCACTTGTTGCAGCACCCGCGCCTACAACCGCTGCGGTTGTAGCCATTACACTGCTTTTAAGAAAATCTCTTCTTTGCATAGTTTATTAAGAGAAAGAGGTGATACCTGGACGAGCAACTTCAACCACTGGTGGTTTCATATCGAAGCTGTATGTATCCGGGCCTAATCTCTCTGTCGAGTTCATTGCCTCTTCCCAAGTAATACGCTTGCCGGTGTAAGCAGCCATTCTAGCCATAATGGCAAGAAGTGTACTGTGTGCCATATATTCACCGTCGTTGATCAATTTACCACTACGGATAGAAGCAAATAGTTCATTGTGTTCCGTTTGGTACATATCGTTTTGTGGCCCTGTATATTTCCACGGGTTTTGTCCCCAAATTTCATGTACGTTTCTTGCACAGTTCACCATAGCGCGTCCTTTTGTTCCAAGTGTTTCCACAAGATAGCTGTTTTCACAGTTCGCTTGCTGACGCGAGTGATGGAATCCTTTTACTCCATTTGCATACTCGTAGGTAGCAGCAAAGTGATCAAATACATTCCCGAAAAGTGCGTCGGTACGTACTTGTCTTCCGCCTGTTGCAGTAACAGAAATTGGAAGTTTTCCGCCCATAGCCCACGACATCATGTCAATACTGTGAACAGCCTGCTCTACAATGTGGTCACCTGACAACCAGGTATAGTATGTCCAGTTACGCAACACGTATTCTGCATCGGACCATCCGGCTACTCTTGGGAAAGACCACAAGGTACCCGTATCATATGTATTATATACTGCTGAAATATCACCTACTGCACCATCCAGAATTCGTCCAAAACTTGCACGTTTTGCTTCGTGGTATCTCCAGCAAAAACCTGACATCAACGAAAGATTTTTCTGTTTTGCCAATTTAGCAGCGTCCAAAACTTTTCTTACACCAGGGGCATCCACAGCAACAGGTTTTTCACAGAAAACATGCTTACCTGCATTGATAGCCGCAGTAAGGTGTTCTGGACGGAAATGTGGAGGCGTTGCCAAAAGAACAACATCTACACCTGAATCCAATACTTTCTTGAAAGCATCAAATCCAATAAACTTACGTCCCTCATCAACCTGCACTTTTTTGCCGTGAACTTTGACCATATTTTCATAAGATGCATCTAGTTTATCTTTGAAAATATCGCCCATTGCATGCAAAACAACATTAGGATCTGCCTTAAGTGCCTGATTAGCAGCTCCAGATCCACGTCCACCGCAGCCTATAAGACCTACTTTAAGTGTTTCTGCGTTAACCCCTGCAAAAGCACGGTTGGGATTTAAAATGGCAATTGTTGGAAGTGCACTTCCTGCCAGCGCTACTCCGGCCATTTTTAAAACATCTCTACGAGAAGTATTCATTATTGTAGAAATTAGGTGATTTGATTAAGGAATTTATCATAAGTTACGTAACGCCACTACCAAAAGATATGATAACGTTCAGCGCAATAAAGATAGAGAAATCTATTGTAAACTTTCAAAAAATAAACGAAAATTCGGTGATGTGCTCGACCACATCATATTTTACACATCGAAAACATTCATAACGCTTCCTATATAAAAATTTGATATTTGGGAAGTTTTTAAACGTACTAATCCAGTTAAAAAAATAATCTGGTGAGGCTAGTCCGTTACTAATTCCATTCGACTTCAATGACCGAATCTTTAAGATCGATGGTGGTAAATCGTTCACCATTCTGGCGACGGAGGTTCACCTTACCATTCTGAACTTTTGCTATCTGTTGCGAGAGTACATCCTTTTTGTTTTTCTTTCTATATATCGCCACCAGTGATTCGTTACTCGTTACATCCACCTCACAGTTTCTTCCTTTTGCTACAATGTGTTTAGAGTTAGTCGGTAAATAAGGCGCTTTTATCAGGGCCAATGCACGCGATGCAAGGGGTACACCATATCCTACAAAATTATTCCCGTAGGGATATAGATGGGCTGACTTCTCAATTACCTCAATCAGTTCTTTGTTGGATAAATTAGGATTGGCTTGTAAAAGGCAAGCCGCAAAACCCGTAATGACCGGAGCCGATAAAGAAGTGCCATATAAAGAATAGCAAGATACATTCGGTTTTACATAGGAGAGAAATTCAGGCCCCATACTACTATATCCGATCCGATTCCAGAGTTTATCATTGGTGGCACCAATGGACAAAACACCTTTGGCATCGGCAGGAGCAGATACGATTCCCCAACTCTTGTCCTCTCCTTCATTTCCTGCTGACACAATCAGCATCAACCCTTTTTTATCAGAAGCAATTTGAGCGGCACGGGATATGGCACTCGTTTTCCCATCCATTTGTGCGGGTATATAATTCTCTTTTGGGTCCGAAAAACCTTTGGCATAACCCAGTGAGGTATTGATCAAACGTACACCCAAACTGTCCATCCATTCCATGGCTGCAATCCAGTTGTCTTCCTCTCCACGATACTCTTTTAAAGAATAATCGGTTCGGGCCAAATAAAACTTGGCGTTGGTAGCCATACCATATTGCATTTCATCATGCTGGTCTACCCCACTTATAGCCGCCATGACTTCCGTTCCATGCATATCAGAAAATGACTCGGCCGTACTAAAAAGCAGATCCCCCGGACGCCCCGGTCTCACATAATCCCGAATGCCTAAAATCCTATTGTTTGAAAATATATGCGACAAAGACAAGGACGAGTCGGCACCATAAAATCCGGCATCAATAACACCAATGGTAACATTATTGCCTGAATACCCCGCCTTAGTAAAGGCATTGGCCTGCACCTGAGACATAACGGGTGCCATTTGATTTTTTTCTATTGGTTTGGACTGTGCTATATAGAAACCCGGATCCATTGGAACCACTTCCTCTACGAAATCGAGCTGACGTATACGTTCAGCCTGAGAACTCGTCATCACAGCAGATACCGCATTCAGCCATTTCGACCGATTGATAACCTTCACAGCATTTGCTCCCAGCACGGTTTCATAGGCAGAACTAACAGGCAAATCCATTTCGTCAAAAAGGGGCATTCCTAATTTTTGACGGTTTTCGAGCGTCAGCGGAGATACTGCCGGAGCAGCGCTTTTATCTTTATTTTTAAGATATATCCAATACTTAGGGTAAGCTGATGTAAAGAGGGGGCATAGCACAAGTGCTAATAAGAGGTACTTTTTCATGAAACGTGATTTGTTAGGCGCCTTTTGGCTTAAATATCTTAACGGTTACTAAATTAACACCAGTAGGTAAAGACAGAACGGGGTTTGATTTAATACTTCATTACCTAAATAAACAAGATAAACGTAATTTTACGTAATAAATTACCGGCTACAAAATATAAAATCTGATGCGCTATCAACCCATTCACAATACGTTATTTACTGAAAACCGACGTCGTCTATCCGTCTTGTTAAAACCTAAATCGTTGGTCATTTTAAATGCCAACGACTTTATGCCTACCAATGCGGATGGAACCATGGGATTTCGCCAAAACAGTGATCTGTTTTACTTGTCCGGTATTGATCAGGAAGAAACCATACTTTTGCTTTTCCCGGATCATCCTGACGAAAAATATCGGGAAGTACTATTTCTAAGAGAAACCAGCGAACTTATCGCCATTTGGGAAGGTGATAAATTGTCCAAAGAACAAGGGCGACAGGTTTCAGGGATCAAGACCGTTTTCTGGACCCACCAGTTTGACCGCGTGATGAGCGATATCGTCTTTGTTGCCGAAAACGTTTACCTCAACACCAATGAGCATACGCGCAACAGCTCGCTAGTACAAACACGAGAAGCCAGATATATTCAGGAATTCAAAACTCAATATCCACTACATAATCTATCCCGCCTGGCTCCGCTCATGCACCAGTTGCGGGCTATAAAGCAACCTATCGAAGTGGAATTAATGCAGAAAGCCTGTAACATTACAAAAATGGGTTTCGAACGTCTGCTAAAATTCGTCACACCCGGTGTACAAGAATTTGAGATTGAGGCCGAACTGTTACACGAATTTATCCGTAACCGTTCAAAAGGTTTTGCCTACCAACCCATTATAGCATCGGGAGCCAGTGCATGCGTGTTGCACTATATAGAAAATGAAAAAAACTGTAAGGATGGCGATGTGCTCCTATTGGATGTAGCCGCGGAATATGCCAATTACGCTTCCGATTTGACACGTAGCATCCCCGTTAATGGACGATTCACCAAACGCCAACGCGAGGTATATGACGCCGTATTACGTGTTTTCAAACATGCTAAAAGTATGCTCGTGGCCGGCAACATCTGGGATGAATACCATACCGAGGTGGGTAAATTTATGGAAAGTGAACTCATCGGACTCGGCTTAATCACGAAAGAAGATATCGCTAAGCAAGACCCGGAATCACCCGCCTATAAAAAATATTTCCCACACGGAACCTCCCATTTCCTTGGCCTGGACGTTCACGATGTAGGCAACAAATACCAACGTTTTGAACCGGGTATGATCTTCACTTGCGAACCGGGTATATATATTCGGGAAGAAGGACTTGGAATTAGACTCGAAAATAACATCCTGATTACCGAAACGGGTAATTTTGATTTAATGGAGCATATTCCAATCGAGGCCGACGAAATCGAATCATTGATGAATTCTTAACAAATCATGCTGGATCGTTCGGTTGACGGATATGATGGCTGCTACAATTGCGGCATCATACCCGTCACAAAACCGGGAGAATACGTACCTTTCCGGCTTTATATAGTATTATATTTTTTGAAGTTCGTACATGGAATTGGAGGTAGAAGATGTCATAAAATTACTGATCTCATTCGCCCTTGGGGTTGTGATTGGAACAGAAAGAGAATACCGTAGTAAGTCCGCCGGGCTAAGAACCCTCATTCTCATTGCCGTAGGCTCTACGTTGTTTACCATTATCTCGACAAAGACAGGACCAGATGCGGGCCGAATTGCGGCCAACATAGTGACGGGAATTGGCTTTTTGGGTGCCGGTATTATTTTTCGCGAAGACAACCGCGTTGTTGGGCTAACCACCGCCGCAATTGTGTGGGTAACTGCTGCTCTAGGCATGGGTATAGGCACGGGTCAATATCTGATTACCCTCAGCGCCTTTCTGATTTCAGGATTATCCCTCGTTATTCTCAGTCCGTTACAAAAACTGATTCGCCGAAAACGCCAGATCCGTAATTACAGACTCATGTGTGTTTATCAGAAAAAAACACTTAAACAGTATGAAGATTTGTTCAAGGATCATCACCTAAAAATTTTACGGGGAGAACAAAAACGCTCTGGTGGCCATATTAATGGCAGTTGGACGCTGCAAGGGTCAGAAAAACACCACGAACAACTTACCAAACACCTTCTGGAAGATCAGAATATTTTGGAGCTCGACTTTTAAGCGTGATACTGACAATTGTTTGTATTTTTGAATGACGAACACATTGAGCGATTAGCGGATCCTTAGCAAATCTGTCAAAACACTGCACACACCGGGAGCACCCGATACATTTGAATATTGATAATCACGTATAAATAAGCAGATCTACGGGCTAAAACTACCTATTAGATTGATGTAAGTCATATAAAATCCACAAAGCATCGGTGATCTTTGTAAATAGAATGAACTTAAAATTATGTCAAATTTTATGCAAAAAATGCTTTGGGACATATTAAGTCAGAATACCTCCGAGACTGAGAAATCCTGGCTTCAAAATAACAGTGTCTCCAATCCACTTGAACTGATGACAGCGTTTGTGGCTTGTCCACGATTCCTGTCAAAAAAGATCGTATCAGTAGACGCTATACGCGCCCAACAACTTGCCGACTCCCTGCCCGGTTTTTCAGTTGAAGACTGGTCCCTGGTGAGGTTGGCCCGTGTGTGGCTGCTAACGCATTTAGATCCCTCAGATAAAGATGCCTACATAAAAAGTATCACTACATTGTTTGATACGGCCGAACTCAACGAACTTGTAGCACTATACTCTGCCCTACCAATTCTCGCCTATCCCGAAAATTGGCTTTTTAGAGCGACCGACGCCGTACGATCCAACATGGGTTTTGTCTTTGATGCCATTGCGATGCGCAATCCATATCCTGCTCACAATTTTAATGAGCCTGCATGGAATCAACTGGTAATGAAAACGATCTTCAATGATAAGCCTATTCATTTCCTATACGGATTGGAGGAAAAAAGAAATCAGAACCTGGCGCAAATCCTATCGGACTTCGCTCATGAGAGGTGGGCGGCAGGGCGCTCAGTTGCTCCACAAGTTTGGCGACTGATAACTCCATTTATGGATGATGCACTGGTTGACGACATGAAACATTTATTGGAATCGAAATACGAAGAGAACCGCCAGGTGGCTGCTATATGTTGTATAGAGTCAGGCTATCAACCCGCTATCGAACTAATTAAAAACTATCCTGATCTAGAAAAGGCCGTTGCTGGAAAACAACTACAATGGTCTGATTTTGAAACCAAAGAACTGAATACTTATGTGCCTAAACCATAAAGAAACTACGCCAAACCCCTCTCACTTTCAAGATAGTGAAGAGGCCAATGCGCCTGCGCACCGTGACATTGCATGGAACGACTATAAAGATTTGATCAAAGGAATGAAATTCTTTGATCCACACATACATATGGTAAGTCGTACCACAGACGACTACCAGGCGATGTACCAGGCAGGCATTGTTGCCCTGATCGAACCGGCATTCTGGGTGGGTCAACCCCGCACCGGTTTGGCCAGTTTCCAGGATTATTACAGCAGCTTAGTGGGTTGGGAAAGATTCCGCTCGTCTCAGTTTGGTATTAAACATTACTGCACCATGGGGCTGAATTCTCGTGAGGCAAATAACGAGCCTCTTGCTGAGCAAGTGATGGAAATATTACCCCTATATGCTTTCAAAGAAGGTGTAGTGGGTATTGGAGAAATCGGTTTTGATGACCAGACTCCAGCCGAAGAAAAGTACTATCGTTTACAACTGGAACTGGCTAAAAAAGCCAATCTCCCCGTTCAGATCCATACGCCGCACCGGGATAAAAAGAAAGGTACGGAACGGAGTATGGCCATTGCGCTGGAACACGGCCTGGATCCATCCTGGGTAATAGTTGACCACAACAATGAAGAAACCGTAAAAAGCGTATTGGATCAGGGCTTTTATGCCGCATTTACCATTTATCCGTTCACGAAAATGGGTAACGAGCGTATGGTGAAAGTCGTTGAACAATATGGCCCTGAACGCATCATGATTAACTCGGCTGCCGACTGGGGTATTTCCGATCCATT
>CALGRQ010000343.1 GCA_937880795.1 uncultured Dyadobacter sp.
CTCGCTTAATAAATAGGGCAACGGTTGACCTGTGCTGTCATTTTTGTAGTATACAGGAACCGGTTCTCCCCAATAACGCTGACGACCAAATACGGCATCGCGCAATCTATAATTTACTTTACCTTTACCAACGCCTCTTTCTTCCAACCAAGCAATCAATGTATTGTTAGCCTCATGGAAAGTCATCCCATTAATGATACCCGAATTGATATACTTTCCTTCTTTGGTAGCATCAGCTTGTGTTTCTATATCTTTCTGTTCATCCAAAATCGGGATGATAGGCAATCCAAAGTGCGTCGCAAAATTCCAATCGCGTTGGTCGCCAGACGGCACCGCCATTACCGCACCTGTTCCATATCCTGCCAAAACATAATCGGCAATGTAAACCGGTACTTTCTCTTCGTTCAATGGATTCAATACATATGCACCGGTAAATGCCCCCGAAACGGTTTTTACATCCGACATACGGTCACGTTCCGACCGCTTCTTCGTCATATCGATGTACGCATCAATTTCAGCACGTTGAGCTGGTGTGGTAATCGCATCAACAAGTTCGTGTTCAGGTGCAATCACCATAAAGCTTACACCATATATGGTATCCACACGGGTCGTAAACACTTCTATCGAAGCTCCATCATTGGAGTCTGCCAATGGAAACTTCACCAAGGCCCCTACCGAACGTCCGATCCAGTTGCGTTGCTGTTCTTTCAATGATTCGGTCCAATCGATATGGTCTAGTCCATCCAATAGCCTTTGTGAGTAAGCCGTGATACGCATCATCC
Organism: uncultured Dyadobacter sp.; assembly: GCA_937880795.1. GTDB lineage: Bacteria > Bacteroidota > Bacteroidia > Cytophagales > Spirosomataceae > Dyadobacter. The sequence goes on from CALGRQ010000343.1 coordinate 783, forward strand.
ACTGGCGCATCAATTTCTGAATAACGGGGAATCCGCCGCGTTCCGAAACTCCATCCTTTACCTCATCATTAGAAAGTACAGATCCCAGTGCCGGACACCAGTTCACTGTTGCATCTGCCACATACGTTAAGCGATATTTCAGGGTAATTTTATATTGTTCCTCTTCGCTATACGCGTTCCATTCTGCCGCTGAAAAAGCAGGAATGTCTTCATCACAAGCTGCGTTTACAGTTTGGTTTCCTTCTTTCGCAAATCTTGCCGTTAATGTTTCAATGGCTTCCGCCTGCTGGGTGTCATTGTTGTACCAGCTATTGAAAAGCTCCATAAAAATCCATTGCGTCCATTTATAGTACGACGGATCCGAAGTGCGTACCTCTCTGCTCCAATCGTAGCTTAGACCAAGATTTTTCAATTGCTCAATATACCTGGTAATATTTTGCTCCGTTGTAATAGCCGGATGCTGACCGGTCTGGATAGCGTATTGCTCAGCGGGTAAGCCGAAACTATCAAAACCCATCGGGTGTAAAACATTAAACCCTTTTAACCGTTTATAGCGTGAGTAAATGTCAGAAGCGATATAACCCAGTGGATGCCCTACGTGCAAACCCGCACCGGAAGGATATGGGAACATATCCAGCACATAGTATTTGGGAAGTCCCGATTCATTATCAACCTTAAAAACACCATTTTGACCCCAAAAATCCTGCCACTTTTTTTCAATATCCTTATGACTGTACTCACTCATGATTTTTATCAGTTATTACTAAAATCTCGTTTCAACATGCTGGGGCAAACCTCCCCCCCTTTGAATTTAAGCGCTTTTCAACTCCCAAAGTTGGATTGTTAGCTAAAATTGCCCGCAAAAATAGTTGATTTGATTGTATTCAGCGCTCTTATTCATGACAATAGATTGAAAAGAACCGATTTACCGGTAAAGCTGCGTGTAAAAGCCTGTCAGTCCTATATCAATACCGGGCATACCTTTTTTAATGAATGGAAGGAAAACTTATTCTGAGAACAAACTTAATCCCCAATGCTATGAAAAAATTAATGATTGCTTTCTGTGCCCTAATGATCTCACATGCCGTTTCTGCACAGTACGATCCTGCGTTCCGATTTGGTATAAAAGCGGGTGCAAACCTCTCCAATATCAACGGAAGCAATGATCTGAAGCTCGGGTCAGGCGGAAATGCATTCAACTTTAAAGACAATTCTAACCGTTCCTTAGGCTTTGTTGGTGGCGTATTCTTTCGGTTTGGCCGCAATTTCTATATTCAGCCCGAATTTTTACTTTCCCAAAAAGGGGGAAAGTTCAACATTTATAAAGATGGCGTTCAAAACTCCGAGGGTAAAGTAGATGTTCGTTTTTCTAATTTGGATGTACCTGTCCTATTCGGAATGAGAGTAGCCAAGCTTTTCCGAATTAATGTTGGGCCCATGGCGTCGCTCAGAATGTCCAGTAATGGAAAAATCGGGGATTCGTTTGATCAGCTCACCGGGGATAATTCGGATGCAGAATTTAAGAATCGGTTGGCTTATGGTTACCAGGCGGGCGTCGGACTGGACTTTGGTCGCCTGAGCGTGGATGTTCGCTATGAGGGTAACTTCACGGATATCGCCAAAGTTAAATTCAACAATGCGACCACCGCTGCACAATTCGGCAAAAAAAGCAACCTTTTTCAGGCAACACTAGGTTTAGCAATTTTTTAAAAATTGATTTTAATCCATACATCTTGACAAGGCGAAGCAGATATGACTCTGGCTTCGCCTTTCTTTTTCCCTCCCTATTTTGGAACCTTCCTATTTTATCCTTTGTACTTATTTGCCTAACTTGCCAGTTATGGCTCCTGTATAAACGGGATCTTAACCGTAAACTATTGACTATCCCGTGGCTATCAATACCGATAATGTAAAACTGATTTTTGGGCTAAAACTAAAACAGCTCCGTCTCGACAGAGGACTGTCTCTCAACGAGCTATCTCAAAAGTGCGGTTTGTCATTATCCTATATCAATGAAATCGAGAAAGGAAAGAAATACCCGAAGTCCGATAAAATTATAGCATTGGCCTCGGCCATGGACGTAGATTACGACACTTTGGTTTCGTTGAAACTCAACAAGAGGCTCGAACCCATTTCCGAATTACTTAGCTCAAACATCCTGACCGAGCTTCCTTTGGAGCTTTTTGGTATAGACCCTGCCAATTTACTGGAAATCCTTTCTGATGCCCCAGCTAAAATCAGTGCTTTCGTGGGAACACTCATCGAAATTGCCCGCAACTATAATATGTCGATTGAAAAGTTTTACTTTTCAGCTCTGCGTACTTATCAGGAAATGCACGACAATTACTTCGAGGATTTGGAAATGGAGGCAGAAGCGTTTCTTCAATTTCATGATATACCCGAAGCAAACATTATTGAGGAGCACCAACTCGAAAGGATATTAATCAATCAGTATCAATATAAAATTGAGTTGATAAACGAAAAAGCCAACCCCGAGTTTTCGAGTATACGCTCACTCACGATACCCGGCAACCAGGGCGACCGACTTTTACTAAATGCGCATTTAAGTTCGGTACAGCGACTCTTCATATATGGGCGGGAAATTGGGTACCATTATCTGAACCTAAAAAACCGACTGCATACCACGGCATTGGTAGAGGCCGAAACCTTTGAACAACTTCTCAATAATTTCAAGGCCTCTTATTTCGCAAGTGCGATCATCATCAAACGGAACCTGCTCGTCCCTCGTTTAGCGAATCTCTTTGAGTCCACAACCTGGCAGCCCGAAAAACTGACAGGACTTATCCACGAATTCAATACTACACCAGAGTCCTTTCTATACCGATTGAGTAATGTATTGCCACGTTATTTTGGCATCAATCAAATCTTTTTTTCCCGATTCAACAACTTTGTCGGGCAAAACCGGTTCGACATGACCAAGGAGCTTCATATTTCTAGAAAGCACTACCCGCACACGGTTCGGGATGAACACTATTGCCGTCGTTGGGTTGCGCTTACGATTCTGAATGATCTGGCTGAACGGGGTATTGAGGAGGTAGAAACGCGTTGCAAAGCCCAAAAATCAACCTATCTCGATTCCAACGACGACTATCTGGTTATCAGCTTTGCACAACCTTCGGGCACTACACATAATCTCAACGTGAGTGTATCAATGGGTATATACCTCGACCAGTCCACGAAAGAAAAGCTTAAGTTTTTGGATGATACCAGTATACCTGAACGAGTGGTAAATCAAACCTGTGAACGGTGTGCCCTTTTCGACTGCCGGGAGCGGATTGCAGCGCCCATCATTTTACAGAAAAAATCTAAAAACGAAGCACTTAGGAAGGCATTGAAAAAGATGATTAAGTAACTCGGGTATACAGCTGTGCAAGTTCAATGAATCGTTTAAAATAGCAGTGTTAAGTAAATATATTGATTTATAGAATTAGAAATTCGTTAAAAATAGCCATCTCAGTCAAATCAAATACCCTCCGTTTTATCTTTGTGTAAACTTTAAATAATACCATGGCCGGCACTTATGAATTAGAGGATTTTATTCTAAAAATATCCACGCCATTCTATATTGTACTCATTGCACTTGAAATTTTTCTGTCTAACCGTTCAGACAGAAAAAGTTATACCTTTAAAGATACAGCCACCAATGCTGCACTTATGTTGCTAAATGGCGGGATCGATTTACTTTTTAGAGCAGTATATGTGGGGGTTTTGGTATGGTGTTACCAATATCGCTTCTTTGAACCGATTATAAATCCGTTTATATACTGGACCGTACTTTTCCTCCTGGAAGATCTGGCATTCTATGTACTACATTATGTGGATCATCACAGCAGACTCTTCTGGGCGGTACACGTTACGCATCACTCATCCGAACATTTCAACTTAACTACCGGTTTCCGTTCTTCGGTTTTCCAGCCCCTATACCGATTCGTCTATTTCATACCGCTGGTATTCATTGGGTTTAATCCGGCAGATATCGTAGTGATGTACTCCATTACCCAGATATACGGGATTATCGTCCATACCGAACATGTTCGTAAGTTGGGATGGCTGGAATACATACTTGTTACACCATCGCACCACCGGGTACACCATGCAAGCAATGTTCAATATCTGGACAAAAACATGGGGATGTGTCTGATTATATGGGACCGTATTTTTGGCACGTTTCAGGAAGAATTGGCAGAAGTACCCACCCATTATGGGCTTACCAAAAGTACCGGTTCTGAGCGTTTAGCAAAAACCATTTTTCATGAATGGCAAGAAATCGGAAAGGATTTCAACCAACCGCTCGACTTCAAAACCAAGTTAAAGTACCTTATCAAAGCGCCCGGCTGGTCGCACGACGGGTCACGGCAAACCAGTAAACAATTGCAGGAAGAATTAACGGCCAATCATTACCACGCATCCATTCCTGAGGCCGAAAAAGTATAAAGATCCGGATTTACTTGAACGCCGGAATACCCGTAATTTCGGCACCTAAAATGAGCAGATGTATATCATGAGTACCTTCATAGGTAATCACGGATTCAAGGTTCATCATATGACGCATCATGGGGTAATCTCCTGAAATACCCATGGCACCCAATATTTGCCTCGCCTCCCGTGCCACCGTAAGCGCCATGGCCACATTATTCCGTTTTCCCATGGAAATTTGCGTGGTTGTAGCCGTACCATTATTCATGAGGGCCCCTAAACGCCATGCAAGCAATTGCCCTTTGGTGATCTCCGTGAGCATCTCAGCCAGCTTCCTCTGTGTTAACTGAAAAGCAGATATCGGTTTATCAAACTGAATACGCTCACTTGCATATTGCACAGCCGTTTCATAACAATCCATAGCAGCGCCTAATGCCCCCCAGGCAATCCCATAACGGGCTTTGTCCAGACATTGTAGTGGTGCTTTCAAGCCTATTCCGGCCGGTAAAACGTTTGCCTCCGGTATAAACACCTGATTAAAAACCAACTCTCCGGTAGCACTCGCCCGTAACGACCACTTGTGATGAATTTCAGGGGTGGTAAACCCTTCCATACCCCGTTCCACAACAACACCTTGTACACGTCCCTCGTCATTTCTCGCCCATACAATAGCGATATCGGCAAAAGGTGCATTAGAAATCCAGATTTTCGATCCATTCAGTATATAGCCCCCTTGTGATTTGGTAAGAGTCGATTTCATACCTCCGGGATTTGAACCATGATCCGGCTCTGTAAGACCGAAACAGCCCAACAACTCCCCCTTAGCCAAACCGGGCAAATACTTTTGCTTCTGTTCTTCTGAACCAAAAGCAAAAATTGGCCACATCACCAACGATCCCTGTACTGAAACCGTAGAACGCATGCCGGAATCTCCCCGCTCAATTTCCTGACACATCAGTCCATAACTGATATAATCCAGTCCACCACCGCCATAGATTTCCGGTATCGTCGGTCCGAAAACGCCCAGTTCTCCAAACTTACGAACCAGATGTATAGGGAATTCGGCCCGCTGCGCGTAACCATCGATGATCGGTTTTATTTCCTTGTCGGTAAAATCCCTGACCGATTGTGCAATCAAGCGTTGCTCAGGCGTGAGCAGGTCGGTGATGTTTAGGAAGTCGGTTTGCATAACAGATGATTACTTATTGATCCTATTACAATATAGGCTATTGCAATAGAGAGCGTACCTGCTCAAAATTTTATAAAATATGGAACGAATCACTCTGGCACATGTACTTCTCCTACTTCCCCGAATACTTCCGTATAGCCTCCTTAATTTTCTCCTGACGGTTCGAAGGATTGGGATGGGTACTCATAAATTCGGCGCCACTACCTCCCCCAGCCTGTGCCAATACCGCCATCACTTGCAGCAAGGCTTCGGGTTTATAACCGGCTCCGATCATATACTTCACTCCAAAATCGTCCGATTCCAGTTCATCGCTTCTACCATAGCTTAAATCGACCAGTTTTGCCACGTACTGTGCGGCCTGTGCACTGGTATAATCACCACCGGCCACTCCTGCCGCACCCGCTAATCCTTGTAACAAATCACCTTTTGCCATTTGCTCCGCAGAATGCCTACCTACCACATGTCCCATTTCATGCCCTAAAACCCCGGCGATTTCATCATCTGTTTTTAATTTGCTGAGAAGCCCCATCGTGATAAAAATTTGTCCGCCCGGAACCGCAAAAGCATTAACGGTTTTAGGATCGGCTAAGACATGAAAATCGAACTGGTAGGGTGCTTTGGCTGCTTCGGTGGTGCTCACCAGTTTTCGTCCTATGGTCTTAATTCTATCCTGAACTGCACGGTCCGGATATAAACCGCCAAACTCAGCCGCCATTTGAGGTGCAGACCTCAACCCCAGTTGAATTTCTTCGTCGGGCGTAAGACTTACTCTTTGCTTCTCGCCGGTAACTGGATTCACCTGCGTTTTAGTAAAATAACTAAACAATGTTGCCAGTATAATTACTGCGGCAATGACCAATCTCACCACTATACTTTTCATACCAATCTTTTGCTGCTGATGATAATTATGTACAAGATAGAATATAAATACAAAAAACGTATGCTGAAAAAACACAAAACCCAGCCTATCGACCGGGTCTTATAATATGTATATATAAGGTTACTTATAAAACCAAGTAAACTACTTCAGCGTCGCGTTCTGCAACTGACCATTGGTTTCTTCCCACGCCTTAATCACCTGAGTGAGCTGCTTATATTCAATCAAAAATCCATCATGCCCGTATAAAGAATCAATTTCCTGAAAAACGGCATCGGGTATGTGGCGGGCTATAAATTGCTGCTCTGTGATTGGGAACAATAGGTCCGACTTGATACCTAAAACCAATGTTTTGGCCTTTACCATTCCCAACGCATGTACAATACCGCCCCGGTTACGGCCTACGTTGTGAGAATCCATGATTTTGGAAAGAACCCAATATGAATAGGCGTTAAACCTTTTCATAAACTTATCACCCTGGTATTGCTGGTAAGAAGAAGCTCTGAAATCGTCGATCTGATCCGGATTATCCCGCGCCTGGGTAAAGTTGTACGTATCGTAATTTCGGTAAGATAGCAAAGCAACCGAACGGGCTGCACGCATTCCCATTTTTCCGGCATCTTCATGCTCATCATTAAAAGTAGGGTCCGCCTCGATGGCCATTCGTTGCGATTCATTGAATGCAACGCCCCACGGAGAATGTAACGCATTAGATGCAATCAAAATCAGTTCATCAAACAAATCGGGTACTTCTACGGCCCATTCCAAAGCCTGTTGTCCGCCCAAGGAACCACCGATACAGATATTAATTTTCCGAATTTGCAATTCCTGTCGTAAAATCTCCATCGTGCCCACCACATCTTTTACGGTAATGAGGGGAAAATCACGATAAAAAGGTTTTTGTGTAAGCGGATTAATAGACAACGGATTGGTAGATCCATATGCCGAACCAATCACATTGACACAAATAATGAAATACTTCGCCGGGTCATAATATTTACCTTCCCCAACCAGTCCATCCCACCAATCCGCCGCGTTAGAACTTCCTGTAAGTGCGTGACATACCCAAACAATATTGTTATCCTCGGCATTACGTGTACCATACGTGGTATATGCCAATTCAAAACCCGGTAACTCGCGGCCTAGCTCAAGAGAATAAGTGTATGGATACCTGAATATTTTTTGTTCTGCTTGCATAAGTGCAAAAGCACGGGTTAAATTCAAAAATATTTTAACGTATAACCCATGCACCGAAGCTGGTTGATATACGAGGGAACCACCTATTGAAAAACTAATTTTTCAGTGTCAGATACGAGAATAAAGCCATACGGCCTACGGAAATTTCTTAATATAAGTATTTCACGAATTGATTTTATATCTCCTAAATAACTTAGGTGGGAATTAGCACCTTTCTCCTTTGTGGTAGCAGGTTGCCAGAGGTTCATAGAGCCCATTCTCTCGCCTCTTCTTTATAAATCAACCGCAGATTGGTGCAGCAATTGACTTGATGCTGCAATATTAAGCCCGGAACCCTGAAAATGCAAATTACCCGACGGTTTATTTATTCTAATGGACTCAAACCACATTTAACGGATAGAAACCGGAATCAGAATGGTATCATTTTACAGACAATACGGATGCGAGCCCTGCATATTCCTGACGTAATGCTTACATTTGCAACAAGGCACCAACCCAATTATGGCACAACATTATCGATTTAATAAAGAACAGGCTTCACGCAGACCCGGTATAACGCCTCTTAAAGACGCTATTGACCAAATGTTGGATAAATATCGTCTTCGGAATCGTTTCGACCAGTCCTATGTGGTGGCGCATTGGGATAAAATCATGGGCGAGGCCATTGCCACCCGTACAAAAAAGGTATTTATAAAAGATCGCACCTTGTTCTTACAAATCGAATCAGCTCCGCTGCGTAATGAGTTGGTACGGGCCAAGTTTAAAATTATTGAACTCATCAACCGGGAAATGAAAAGCGATCTGGTGGATGAAGTGGTTTTTATCTAGGTCCAATTCCTTAATTTCAAGTTCAGTCCAAAGATTCCTAGCACATACTTATCATGAAAATCCCACCATTTTTAAAGTCGGGTGACAAAATTGGTATACTCGCACCAGCCAGTGTCGTCAATTACAAAGAACTTATTCCCGGCATTGACATCATGCGCGACGAATGGGAATTGGATATTGTAGAAGGGAAAACCTTAAAAAGCGGATATAATCAGTTTTCAGCAACTGACGCCGAGCGCTTGGCTGACCTCCAACAAATGCTGGATGACCCTTCCATAAGGGCAATCATTGCCGGACGAGGCGGATATGGCTGCTCCCGAATCGTAGATCAAATTGATTTTACAAAATTTATAGATTCGCCAAAATGGATCATCGGTTTCAGTGATTTAACGGCGCTGCATGCCAGCATTTATCAATTAGGGGTTGTGAGTTTGCATGCGCCAATGGTAAAGTCTATGACACAGTCCGGTGCCGAGGATGCAGCAGAATCTCTTAAAAGTGCTTTGTTTGGAAGTATACCACAATATGCAGTTCCATCTCACCCGATGAACAGAAAAGGCGAAGCCAATGGAATCCTCACCGGAGGGAATCTTTGCATTTTTGCACACCTGATCGGATCTCCCACGGAGATTGATACCAACGGCAAAATCCTGTTTATAGAAGATGTGAATGAATACCTCTATAACCTGGACCGCATGATGATACAACTTAAACGTGCCGGAAAATTAGATAACCTGGCGGGTCTTATAGTGGGACAGTTCTCGGACATGCGCGATAATGCTTTTCCAACCTTTGGAAAGGATGCTTACCAAATCATTCAGGAACATACCTCAGCCTATTCATATCCCGTTTGCTACGACTTCCCTGTGGGGCATGTGGCGGACAACCGGGCTATGTTGCATGGCATAAAAACCCTACTTCAAGTAGGCGAAAATGAAGTAACCCTCGATTTCCTGACCGAGGAAATGATATAGTAATACAATTATGGAAAAATTTAAAGATAAAGTCGTTTGGATCACCGGTGCATCGTCGGGCATTGGAGAGGCAATCACGATGGCTTTTGCGCAAGCAGGCGCCAAGCTTGTACTTACTGCCCGAAGAGAAGAAGAGCTGCAACGGGTAGCGAAACAAACCGGATTACCCCTGTCGTCTATACTGGTATTACCAATGGACGTAACCGATTTCGAAAAAGCTAAGCCTGCCGCTGAGCAAATCATCAGGCAGTTTGGCCGAATCGACATCATGGTTCATAATGCAGGAGTAAGTCAACGTTCCTATATCGTGGATACCGATTTTGAAGTATACCGCAAATTAATGGATGTAGATTTTTACAGTACTGTGGCCATTACCAAAGCCATTTTGCCGTATATGATTCAGCAGCAAAGTGGTCATTTCATTGTCATCAGTAGTGTGGCTGGTAAAGTAGGCACCATCATGCGGTCCGGCTACAATGCCGCCAAACATGCTTTACATGGCTTCTACGACTCGCTTCGTGCAGAAGGCTATAAGGATAATATCAAAGTAACGACAGTTTGCCCGGGTTATATACGAACCAATATTTCGCTTAATGCGCTCAATGAAGCCGGGAGTAAGTTTGGGAAAATGGATTCGAACCAGGCCAATGGCATTCCAGCCGAGGAATGCGCTCGTCAAATCCTGAATGCGGTAGAGAAAGATAAAAAGGAAATATATATAGGCGGACTAAAAGAGGTAGCGGCCATTTATTTAAAACGCTTTTTACCTAATATCCTGTTTGATCAGGTACGGAAGAATATTCCAGAGTGATACATTCCGGTCTGAGTGCGCAGCAGACTAAACGGAATGGCAAAGTACCTTTTTCTTTACCAACCGTTCAGAACACTAAAAAACATTCAGACCGGATACTACTTCTGTTTCTCCATATAATCTACCGCCAAACGGCTTAAAGATCTAACACCTAATACCAATCCACTTTCATCTATATAGAAGTCGGGCGTATGGTGCGGTGCTGCTTCCAGTGGGTTTTTACCTTTGGGCATGCCCCCTAGAAAGAAGAAAAATCCGGGTACCTTTTGCTGATAGTATGAAAAATCTTCTGCTCCCGTTTTTGCAGTGGTCAGTATCACATTATCTTTTCCGGCCACGTTTTGCAAAGTACCAATCATTTTTTCAGTTAAAGGTATATGATTGAAAGTTACGGGATAGAGAACATCAATTTTCACCTTCGCAGTTGCTCCTGCACTTTCAGCAATATTGGTTGAAATCTCCTCGACCCGTTTGTGTACATGACTATGCATTTCCTCGTCAAAAGTTCGGATGGTACCAATCATTTTGACAGACTCAGGTATAATGTTTTGTCTGATACCTCCATGAATTGCCCCAACAGTTACCACAGCAGGCGCTTTCGTCAGATCGAGATTACGGCTTACGATGGTTTGCAAACCCGTTACAATCTGTGCCGAAGTTACTATCGGATCCACGCCAGACCACGGATAAGCACCGTGCGTCTGCTTTCCTTTTACATCAATACTAAAAAAATCTACCGCTGCCATGGTAGCACCCGGCTTATAGGCAATGGTATTAACCTCTGTTTGAGAATTAATATGCAACCCAAAAATTGCATCCACCTTAGGGTTTTCCAACACCCCTTCCTTAATCATTAACTTGGCTCCTCCCTCCTCTCCTTCGGGTGCACCTTCCTCTGCCGGTTGAAAAATAAACTTCACCGTACCCTTCAAATCAGATTTAACAGAAGCCAACACTTCTGCTACACCCATGAGTATAGCGACGTGAGTATCGTGCCCACAAGCGTGCATTACTCCTGTATTTTGTCCGTTATACTCCGTAGTCACAGTCGATTTAAAAGGCACATCTACCCGCTCCACTACGGGCAAACCATCCATATCTGCCCGTAGGGCAACCACAGGTCCCGGCTTTCCTCCTTTGAGCAAACCAACAACACCAGTATGAGCTACACCCGTTTGTACTTCAAATCCGAGTTGTTTTAGATGCGCTGCAATTTTTTCAGCAGTTTTAAACTCCCGGTTTCCCAATTCCGGATTTTGATGAAAGTCCCGACGCCAGGCCACGATTTTTGATTCGAGTGCCTGTGCCTTTTGGTCAATTTTAACATTTAGGCTTTGCCCTGAACTGTAAAACCCAGAAAGTGCCAGAAAGGAAAATGGTATAAGTTTTTTTAAGTGCATAGGAAGTAGGAGATTATAAATGTGTTCATCTGAACTAAAATATAAAAAATACAGCTGATCGCCTGAAAATAAAACAAATGAGGCTGCCTTTATAAAAAGACAGCCCCATGTTTTTACCCGCTAAGTCGATTACAAACCTGGATTGGTTTGCTGCTCGGTAAGTGGTATACCATAAATATAGTTAGCAGCGGTAGGCTGAATAAGCGCCCCAGCTCCAAATGAATTAAGTGGCTGACCTCTTCTCAACACGTCATTGGAACGGAAACCTTCGGCCAACAATTCAATTCTTCTTTCCAAAAGAATCGCATCGATCAAGCCCGCCTTATCCAAAGTACCGAATTTGTAAGAAGCATCGGAACGGTTACGAACCGCTTCCAGCAAAGCTTGTGCACGGGCTGTGCTACCTGCTTCTGCTTCTGCCTCTGCCACGTTTAATAAAACTTCGGCATAACGAATGTTAGGAACATAATCCAGGAATGGCGAAACGTTACTAAACTTGGTTGGATAAAAACCAATTTTAGGATCCTGACTAATCATTTTCGACCTTCTGTCATCCGAAGCAGGCCATTTAGTGCTCGCCAAAATACCAGATCCACTATTATTTAGATAGTATTCCAGGTTACCCATATTGAAGTAGTATCCCAATTGGTTCTGTGTTCCCGGAGAGTTGGTGTCTGCCATCGGGAATGATAATATTGATTCCGTAGAGGTATACGGCGCTCTAAATACGGACACTACATCTGCTTGCAATGCGTGAGGAACACGTGTAGACGATTTGAAAGGAGCCGTGGCTGAAACAATTTTATTTCCTTCCGTAATTACTCCTGCAAAGTCACCTTTTGCTAGCAAAACACGCGTTTTAAGTGCAATCGCTGTGTTTTTATGCGCTCTTGTCGTACGCAACAATGGCGTTGAATAGTCGTCTGGCAATGCAGCTTCTGCCTCATTTAAATCCTTCAAGATCTGATCGTACACTTCGGCAACTGTACTTCTTTTCAATTCGCTATTGGCTGTGGAAACCTCTCCTTTTAAACGAAGTGGTAAACCAGGACCTGCCTTATCAAGAACGTACGGCTTTGCAAAAATCTGAACCAACGAGAAGTATGTAAGGGCTCGGATAAACTTCACTTCGCCACTATACTGCGTAGCGAGCGTTGCGTCTACCTTACTGGAATTAGCTGCTAGGCCTTCCAAAAACAAGTTGATACGGTTAATAGTCAAATATCCCTGGGTCCAGAAGTTACCGATATAGGTATCGCCCGGATCCTGATTACCCTGATACGTTGCATAACCGGTAACATTATTGGTCGTGCGGTTCACAAATTCCTCGGCACGGATATCGTTGTAGATGGGATAACGTCCTCCCAGAAAGTTACCATTCTTCACCGAACCGTAGATCCCGTTTACCTGAGATAAAACACGGGCTGGGGTATCAAAAGCACTTACATCCGAAATATTAGTCTCCGGAACTGCTTCCAAAAAGCTTTCCTTGCAGGATGAAATGCTCATCAGCATGGCTAGCGCCACAGCGGAAATTTTAGTTCTTCCTATTTCTTTAAATATGATATTCATAATAGTATTCGTAGCGGTTAAAATTAGAAACTAAGGTTCAAGCCGAAAGTGAATGCTCTTGCCTGAGGAATGGAGTTACGCTCAATACCAGATGCAAGGTTAGAATCTCCATTGGTCGAAATCTCTGGATCTACCCCTGAATACTTAGTCCAAAGGAAAGCGTTGTTTACAGAAGCATAAATTCTCAAACCTGTAATTCCTGTTTTGCCAAATGCCGAAGCCGGGAAACGGTAACCCAAAGTAGCCGTTTGCAATCTTAGGAAATCACCCTTTTCCACGTTTTCACTGATCAGGAATGCCGATCCATTGGATATGTTGTCACCATATATCGCTTTTGGAATATTGGTTTGCTGTCCTTCTGTTTTCCATGCATTAAGCACTTCCACCGAGTTGTTCCAAACACGCTGATCTAACAAACCGGCGCGGCTACCATTGTAAATGTAATTACCTCCTGAGAACGTGAAATTCAGACCCAAATCAAAGTTTCCATACTTCAAAGTGTTGTTGAAACCTCCAAACCAGGTAGGCAATGTATTACCCAAAATCTGTTGTTGGTTAGACGCTGAGGATGCAGCTTTACCATCAAGTGTTGTCCAGGCATTGGCTCCACCCAAGTGCATATACTGAACTTGTGTTCCATCTTTTCTATTAAAAATTCTTCTCCCGTTTGCAGGATTCACCCCCGAAGTTACAACACCATAAATTTGAGCGGCTGAGTATCCCACTTTGGTAATGTTAGTCGCTTCCAAACCAGAGGTATTCGTCAAAATTGGTGTATTGTCGTTTACCAAAGAAGTCACCATGTTTTTGTTGGTCGCAAAATTCAGGTTGGTTGTCCAGCTAAAATTACCTTTGTTTACCGGCACGGCTGTAATACCCAATTCAACCCCTCTGTTGTACATAGATCCTACGTTGGCAAGAATTCTGTTTTCTGGAATACCCTTAGACGGTGGCTGTGGTACATCCAAAATCAGGTTATCGATGTTCTTGTTGTAGTAGTTCGCTTCAAGCGTAATACGGTCGTTCAGGAAGCTAACATCCAAACCAATGTTGGTTTGTTCACTGGTTTCCCATTTAAGATCCTTATTACCTGCCTGGTTAAATGCCAAAGTAGGTGCAGCTCCGTATAGAGAAGATCCAAATGTTGAGTAAGAACCATAAGCATTTGAAACGTTACCATTACCTACACGTCCCCAGCTCGCTTTCAAACGCAAAGAGGAAACTACATCATTTAAGTTAGAGCTTTTGAAGAAATCTTCTTCTGAGATTGTCCAACCCGCAGAAACCCCACCAAAGTTACCCCAACGGTTATCTTCAGAAAGCGCCGAGTTACCATCGCGACGATAATTAGCACTTAGGAAGTATTTCCCTGAATAGTTATAGCTTACGCTACCCAAATACGCCAGGTAAGAAACTTGCGTAATACCGTTTCCGGCAGCAAGGTTCGTCCCAAAATTTCCTTGGAAATCAGTAAAGAAGTAATCCGCTAGGCCTTGACGCTGCGCACCCCAGTTGGTTGTTCTTCTTTTTTGAGCATCCGTACCCAATACAACGCCAACGTTATGCTTTCCAAATGATTTGTTATAGGCAAGCGTATTGATCCAGTTCCAGTTATCGGCACGCTGAAATCTGTTATAAGCGTCACCTTGGTAAGAAAATCCATCACCATTATATGGGTTCCAGAAACGAATCTCCTCTGTATTTCTTCTATCCCATGAATAAGTCGTTTTGAAAGTCAAACCAGGCATTAAAGTAAATTCAGCACCCAGGTTAGAGATCAAACGGTTGTTTTCAGAGGTATTTTTATCCAAATCAATCAGTGTAGCCGGGTTAGAAAACTGTGCAGGCAACAAGTTGTTTTTACGGCCAATGGTGTTGTTTTCTAAGTTATAGCTTCCATCCTCGTTGTAAGGAGGCAAGTTAGGAATTTGAGCCATGGCCAAACGTCCCAAACCAGACGAACCAAATGCACCACCTGGGTTAGAACCACTGGCAGGCGCTTTGTTCATGGAGTTGTTGTAGTTGATATTAAAGCTCAGTCTCAACCATTTGGTTGCTTTGTGATCCATGTTCAAACGAGCCGAACGACGCTGGAAAGAGTTGGCTTTCAAGAAACCGTCCTGATCTGTCAACCCAGCTGAGAAATAGTAAGATGTTTTTTCAGAACCACCTGTTAACGATACATTGTGGTTTTGAGAAAAGGCCGTTCTGTAAATAAAATCAGCCCAATCGGTATCAATCATCGTTCCATCTGCATTGTATGAAGGCAAGAACGAACGGTTTTGACTATCGCGGTTTGCCGCACCTACTGCATTTGGGTTTAATGCCAATGCATTTGCAATCGCACCATTTTTATGATCCATATACTGTTGTGCATTCAACACCTCAGGAATACGAACTGCATTGCTTATACCAGCCCAGCTGTCAATAGACACTTTCGCATTACCCGTTTTACCACGCTTGGTAGTAATCAAAAGAACCCCCGCAGCAGCTCTTGAACCATAAATGGCAGACGATGCCGCATCTTTCAAAATGTCAATCGACTCAATATCCGCCGGGTTAATATCGCCCAATGGGTTGTTGGTTGCAGCATTGTCCGAAACGTTATCAGCTGTAATGGGGATACCATCAACAACCACCAATGGGAAAGAACTCAACGTCAAAGAGCTAAGACCACGTACACGAATAACCGGAGGGTTGTTCAATAGACCGTTTGGCTGGGTGATGTTCACACCGGCAGCTTGTCCGGTTAGCCCTTGTCCAAAACTTTGAACTGGACGCTCCGAAATCCCCTTTCCTTTAATCGTAGAAGCCGAACCGGTAAATTCTGTTCTTTTTTGAACCGCATAACCTGTTACAACCACCTCGCTCAGTTCCTGAAGGTTACTCATCAGAGATACATCAATAACCGACAGATTGCCTACCACGATTTCTTTGGTATGCATCCCAACAAAGCTATATACTAATGTGGCATTGGCACCTGCATTAATTTGGTAAGTACCGTCTGCATTAGAAGTTGTACCGGTAGTAGTACCCTTTACAAGAATGGATACGCCGGGAAGTACGGAACCATCGTCGTTGGCCTTAATCGTTCCCGTAATTGATTTGTCTTGCGCCAGGACGAGCCCTGAGCAAAACAAACAAAAAATGAATAGATAATACCTCATACTTTTTTAGTTAGTTAGGTTTGAAAAAATTAGGAAATTGGTAAAAGGATCGTCAAACGGTTCGAGCGCTGACCTTGGTCACAGATTCTACCCGAATAGACTTGGTGCTGGTTCTGGTACAACCTCTCCAGCGTAATGTTTTTTGCTTAAAGTAGTGCAGAGGAATCCTGCACATCGACGGACCTTAAAGAAGTAAGGAGAAGTTTTATCATATTATTCAGTTGCGTTTGTTATGTTTTTTATTGTTGCAAATGTAATTATTGTTTTGACCACAACAAGAAAAATTTAACCCTTATTCGAAATAAAGTTTGGTTACAGCAAACAATTCAACAAATTATATACTTAAAAAAGGCATTTAGGCAGGTTTTTACAACTGTCTCCAAAAGTTACAAATTTTCAAATACCATTCATTTCTTTTTACGAAATTGAACAATTCTTGGATTACAATTGAAAAAGTTACTTATTTTATATATAAAATCATACTCCTATTTTCATCTCTAAAATTGCTTCTTGTACCCGGCGACCGCCTTTCATTTATTTTTTAAGACGAAAAATAGTTTACCATAATAATACAAATTCATTTGTAATTTATCCCATATAACAAAAAAAGCCGCCCCAGTAACACTGGAACGGCTTTTGTCATTTTGATGCTCCTGCACAAGAAAAATGCAGTGCAGTACTTATCTTAAATTGTATTAGTAACCTGGGTTTTGCTCCTTAGCCAAAGTCGGGTTAATTGAAGTTTCAGACACAGGAATTGGCCATAAGAAACGGAAATCCGTTTGAGGAATGGCTGCTACTGAACCAGTCACAGCTCCACGATTCACCAAATCATATGAAGTATTTTTCAACTGAGAAACTTCAACTTTGGCAGGTATACCACCTGTACCATATTTGGTATCCAAAGCCAAGCGGTGAATATCAGCCCAACGACGACCTTCACTCGCAAACTCAACTCTTCTTTCGTTCAAGATGGTTTGAATCAGGTCAGCAGGAGCGGAAGTATAACGCGCTGCTGCCGGTACCGAACGATTACGAACTGCATTTAACAAAGCAAACGACTGTGCATTATTTCCAGAACGCGCATAGGCCTCAGATGCATTAAGCAATACTTCGGAATATCTCAAAACCGGAGCCCAGTCACCAAACACACCGTAGTCACGGTATTTAGTGGTATAATAGAATGGGAAGTTTCCAGTAGTTTGTCCTACAACAAGCTTGGTTCTTCTCAAGTCACCATCTACCCAGAAAGTTGCGTTATACAAGTTCGGGCTCATAGCAACCAGGTCACGCGCACCTTTGCTTGATGGCCCAAGCATGTTAGCAAGTGCACCATTCACACCAGGGTTTGAAGTTGCGCTGTTAGCGATAGAGAACATAGACTCTTTGTTAGACTTCTGATTCGCAAACGGAGTTTCCGGATCTGCCTCCAACTCATAACCTCCTACGGCACTTTTGAAAGTTCCGCTAGTAGCATCAGCACCTAATTTAGCAGCCTCTGCAATTACACCAGCCCAGTCTTCCATGTGCAATTTCACACGACTTTTTAATGCGATAGCCGCACCTTTTGTTGCACGTGCAATGCCGTTTGTTCTTGTATCAGCCAAATTAGCTTCTGCAAAATCCAAATCAGCCAAAAGCTTGGCATAACCTTCTGCCACTGTACCACGGCCCATTGCTAAGCCTTCGTTAACCGCCTCGCCAGAGTTGATAGCAAGTTCTCTGTACGGAACACCTGGTTTCGATCCTTTTCCGTCTGCATAAGGACGTGCAAAGTGTATCAACAACTCGTGGTGTGCCAATGCTCTAAGGAAACGAGCTTCTGCTTCATAACGCGTAGCTACATCAGCAGCAATAATACCGTTCGCTCCCGCTGTTTTAACACCGCTGATGATAATATTAGCCTGGTTGATCAATGCGTACAACTGCTCCCAATGATTCACATTGTTTGCAGATGCTGTTGTATACAACGACCGGTAAGAAATATCGAAGAAGGTCTGAAGATTGACCATGTCCTCTCCGCGCATTTCACCTTGCTCAATAGCAGCTGCACCAAAAGGGTACCCTCTACCGGCAGCAGCACCTGTACCTGGGTCATATGTACCCACAGCCGCAGCCTGGTACATTCCGTTTGCCGCAAGTTCAATATTGGCCGGGCTTGTAAATGCAGTCGACTCAGATAGTGAAGCCAAAGGAGCCAGTTCTGTGAAGTCGCTGCAAGAATAGAATGATCCCGTTGATAGCGCTAGCGCCAGGGCGATCTTTC
This sequence comes from uncultured Dyadobacter sp., assembly GCA_937880795.1. Taxonomy (GTDB): domain Bacteria; phylum Bacteroidota; class Bacteroidia; order Cytophagales; family Spirosomataceae; genus Dyadobacter. Next base: position 19,501 of record CALGRQ010000343.1, read on the forward strand.
CTACAGAGTTCTTATTTATATTTAAAATTTTCATGTTCATGCTATTTTAGAAACCCAAATTAAGACCTAGGGTGAATACTCTTGGAACCGGATTGTTACGGTTGTCAACACCTGGTGATTGGTTGTTACCAGCGCTAGTTGTAGAAACAGTAGTCAATTCTGGATCCAATCCTGTATACTTTGTAATCACAAACGCATTTTGTACCTGAGCATACACACGGAATGTTGTTGCTCTCATTTTGTTTTTCAATCCGTTTGGCAAAGTATATCCAAGGCTGATGTTCTGTGCACGTAGGAAACTTCCATTTTCCAAGAAACGGCTGTTCAAGTGTCCGTTTTGCAATTGATACGTATCGCTTGTATAGTACAATTTAGGAACGTCAGTAACTTGTCCTTCCGTAGTCCAACGGTTCAAAAGCTCGGTACCTGCGTTAGCAAACTGCTGGTTGTTCAACTGCTCTTGTCTGGTTACGTTGTATACCTTGTTTCCTCCCGAGAAAGTAAGGAAGATACCCAGGTCGAAGTTTCCGTAGTTGAAGTTGTTGTTGAAACCTCCATACCAAGTTGGGTTAGAATTACCCAAGAATCTCTTATCCGCTTGTGTTAAAGCAGCAGCAGCTACACTAACATCACCCTTGTTGTCAGGATTGTAAACAGCCCAGCTTGTTTTTCCAACAATTTGATTTCGGTTCTTCCCGCTAAATCCAT
>CALGRQ010000344.1 GCA_937880795.1 uncultured Dyadobacter sp.
CGTATACCTCAATGCCGGTTATGGTTGGGTGTTATAGACGAGAAACTCAACGAGCAGTTTTATATTGTACCAGGATTGGGCGATGCCGGAGATTTGTCATACGGCTCTAAATAAGTTAATGATATAAGAAAACGAGCGGGTTGGAAATTTTCCGATCCGCTCGTTTTTATTGATACAACTTTTGATCTGAAATGTAATGTACTAGTTTAGTAGTTCGTCAAAGGTTAGTGAAACGTAATAGGTAGAGCCTACCATTGGACTTCCATAAGCCTGTATATACGACTTCCCGAATAGGTTGGTTCCGCCCAGCTTTACAATTGATTTTATCTTAGGCACTTTCAAGCTAACCTGGGCATCAAGGTTACTGATGGATGGAACCGTTGTATTGGTGAACATATCAATACCTGTAAGCGTAGGCTGAACAAAGCTAGATTCCCAAACAAATGATTGTTGGTGGCGGAAAGCTACATTGAAGCCGAAATAGCTGGTGCTGGTAATTCTTTTACCAAAGTTAAGATTGTAACGATATTTTGGTGTATTGAAGCTAGCATATTGAACTTCTGCGGACTTGTTAAAGTTAGCCAGTTCGTTGTTGGCTATGTTGCCGCCCACGTTAAATCCTCTTGGTAGAGAATAGTTGAGGCTAACTGCAAAACCTCGTACATTAATTTTCTCGTTAGAGTTGGCGGTTCTTGAATAACCATCAAAATTACCCGTTCCTATACCCGATTCTACAGGTAAACCTGGGGCAGCAGCTCCTTTGGAAACAACAATAGTAGTTCCTCCGAGAAAGTTTTGGTATTGGCTCCAATAGTAATAAGCATCCACGATTAATTTTTGGGCTATAATTCCTTTGTAACCAATTTCATAGGTTGCTATTCTTTCAGGTTTCAACTTGGCAGGTTGATATTTTGGAAGTTTCGCCAGTGCAAACGCAGGAACCAACGAGGTCATTAATCCTGGAAGTTGAGCTTGCAGGGTCCCTGGTAAAGCAGCAGTTACACCAGCGGAAATTGCTCCCTGAATGGCTGCGGGTACATTTGGGATTTGTCCTGCTGCAACGGCAGCATTCACTTTTTCGGTAACCGCAGCGGTAACTGCCTGGGTAATGGCGGCAGTTCCATAGGCTTTGGCGCTTTCAGTAATTGATGGATCTGAGGCAATTGTTTTTTGGATTACATCTGGTGTTAAATTTTGTCTCAAAATACCGTTTGAAAGATTGTATCTCGCATCAAATTCTGGCAAACCTCCAATTAAAGTACCTTGGGGGGTTCTTAGATCGATGTATTGGTTTTGCGTGGTTGGAATACGGAAACCGGTTTGGTACGATAACCGAATGTTATGATCGCCGAATGAACCTACCGCTGATACACGAGGAGTAAACTGGCCTTCAAAATTTTCATTCTTATCGTAGCGAACAGATCCCGTCAATTTTAAGTGATTACTAAGAAGGGTTTTTCCTGCCTGTACAAATGCGCCAAATTCGTTAATGGGTATAGTACCATTACGGCCATCTTTCGTATCGGAAAATAACGTTCCATTGGAACGAAGCTGATAAATACGGTAATTGGCTCCTGCCATCAGATCCAGGAATTTGATTTGATTTTTGAAGTTATAGAAACCTTCAAAGTGGTATAGGTTGGTTTTATCATCAAATCCCCCTCCACCATTTGCGATAGGCATGTTTCTATATTTATCCAGCAGAGCATTAAAAGTCGCCGAACCCGGAGTTGCCATGTTTGCATCAGCTACTTTTCGGGCGGCTAAATGTGCCGAGGCCTCATCCATGCCTTGTCCTCGGGCTCCAACAAAGGCTCCGGTGTATTCACCAAACCAGGTGGCATGAGGTTTCACTTCATTCAGCATGGATAACGCCGCCAAACCAGCGAGGTACGATTTGCCGGATCGTTCCTGTGTTGTATATGCTCTCAACGTAAAATTATCTCCCCTCAATTCCAATTTGGCCTGGGTGAGATTGAAATCACGTAGAGAATAGCGGCCTGTTCCGGTGTAGGCTGTTGTGCCATAGCCATAATTGACCTGTGCAATAGCTTCTATTTTGTCGTTGATGCGATAATGTAGTGCACCGCTTGCTTTAAGACTTTTGGTATTGTAGTCAATCAGATCGCGCTCAATATAGCCGGTACGACTCACGACTGTATTAGGCACTAAACCAACCGCCGCCGATGGAATGAGCCCCCTGGATGCGAGTGTTTGAGCAACAGAATTAATGTTGGTTTGAGCCTCATCTCCATAAACGTTCATACCATCGTAGCTTGGACTTGTTCCCGGTCCGCGGTTTGGGTCACTGTTTCCGCCGAGGTTCATATTGGTGTAATCTGTGGCTTGCCAGTCCTTTGCCTGAATGTAAGAGAGGTTCAATTTAAAGGCAAATTTATTGTTGAATGCCTTGGCATAGCGTATGGTTGCATCGTAGAATGGAGTGGTAGCTTTGGATCTGTTAGACTCATGCATGACGCCCGCCTTCACATTGGCGCTCAATCCCTGATATAAAAATGGGCTTTTACTGTTCATCAAAACAAGGCCATTGATGGCATTGGGTCCATAAAGCGCTGATGCCGCACCCGGAAGGACTTCTACGCTCTCTACATCCAGTTCGGACATCCCGATAATATTATCAAGGGAGAAATTAAGGCCCGGAGCTTGATTGTCCATTCCGTCAATCATTTGAACGGTTCTTGGATTACCAGTGCTACCAAAACCACGCATGTTGATTGATTTAAACAAAACCCCTTGCGTGGTCATGTCTATACCTTTTAAATTGGCCAAAGCATCATAAAAACTAGTAGAAGCGGTTTCACGAATACCCCTTATATCCATTTTTTCAACGGCAACCGGAGATTTTAAAACATTTTCCTCCACCCTGGACGCAGAAACCACAATCTCATTTCCTAATACAACCTGTTCAGAAAGTTTGATCTGAAAATCAGACTGGGCACCGGATACATCGATTTCTTGTGTTTGAAAACCCACAGAAGAAACCACCAAAGTAAATGGTGGAGGGCTGGTAACGGTGAAATTAAACGAGCCTTTGGCGTCGGTAATAGAACCTATTACTTTTCCTTTAACCTGTACACTAACTCCTATAAGTGGTTCGTTAGTTGAGGCCTCAGTAACCGTTCCTCCGATTTTTGTTTGAGCAAATAAAATGGTGCTATATAGAAGCAAACAGCACGTAATGCACCATTGTAGGTAGGCATGTGGTTTCATGGTTTTATGTTGATTGATGACTGATTAAAAGCAAGATATAAGAATAAAACATGACTAATTATATAATTATCATATTTTTTCTTTAAATATTGAAAAAATATAATTTGATAGATTGTCAGTATTTCTAAAATCCAATATTTTATGATTTGCTATTGAATATGAAATGCTCTAATTGGTTAAAACGGGTAGGAATAACTAAACCAAAATGGCTAGTGCCTGGCATCACGGCAGGCTAATTGAGGTAGAATGCTTAGCTTTACGAAAATTTTGTTGAGTCAAAAACACATAGTTGAGTTATATAATGAAGGAAACATATGTAATCATTATGGCAGGTGGCGTAGGGACGAGGTTTTGGCCATTTAGTCGAACTGATTTTCCCAAGCAGTTTCATGATGTATTAGGAACCGGTAAAACGTTATTACAGCAAACCGTAGATAGATTTGAGGGTGTTTGTCCGATTGAAAATATCTATATTGTTACTAGTCAGGAATACAAAGGACTTATCAAGGAACAGATCCCATTGCTTTCTGATGAGCAAATTTTATTGGAGCCTAACAGAAGGAATACAGCTCCATGTATTGCTTATGCATGCTATAAAATTGCAGCACATGATCCGGATGCCAACATTATTGTAGCTCCTGCTGACCATATCATTTTGAATGAAAATGTTTTCAGGGATACCGTCCGAATTGCATTAGGGGCTGCACGAAATGAAGAAATTCTGGTGACGTTGGGTATTCAGCCTACGAGACCTGACACTGGGTACGGCTATATTCAGTATATCCCGGATAAGCTGACTGTGAAAAAGGTTAAATCATTTACAGAGAAGCCTCATTTGGAGCTGGCATTGCAATTTTTGGATAGTGGTGATTTCTTATGGAACGCAGGTATATTTATTTGGAATGTGAAATCTTTTAAGGTTTCACTGAAAAAATATCTGCCTGAAATCGCGGAAATATTTGAGAGTGGAAATCCTCATTATTACAATGAATCGGAGGAATCTTTTATAAACCGAGCCTACCAGCATTGCAAGAGCATTTCTATTGATAACGGTATCATGGAAAAGGCCGACAACGTGCATGTTGTGCTAAGTAGTTTTGGCTGGTCGGATTTAGGCACCTGGAAATCGTTGTATGAAGTATCTGAAAAGGATGAAAATCAGAATGTTACAGATGGAAATCTAATTCTTCATAATACAACCAATTCTATTATTAAAACACCTTCCGACAAACTAGTAGTTGTGAATGGCTTGGATGGCTTTATTGTCGCTGAGTACGATGGTGTTCTCTTGATTTGTAAAAAGGAGGATGAACAAAAAGTGAAAGAGTTTGTAAACCAAGCGAAGGAACTTAATGAGAAATATGTGTAGCCTAATGCTTAGGTTAAAACAGTTATAAATAGGAGTAGGGGTGTAATACGAATCAGTATTATACCCCTATATTGAAAAACTGGACATCTGCTTTTACACTTTCCAGAATCTTGGCAGAACGTTCCGGTCTTGCGTCTGTAATAAATACCTGCCCCAAAAAACCAGTATCAACTAATTCAATCAATTTGTGAATTCGTCGGTCGTCCAGCTTGTCAAAAATATCATCCAGTAATAATATAGGAGTCTTACCTTTTTCAATTTTAAGCAATTCGAACTGAGCCAGTTTTAGTGCAATCACAAATGATTTTTGCTGTCCCTGAGATCCGAATTTCTTTAACGTAATTCCGTCAATTTCAAAAACGAATTCATCCTTGTGAATGCCCTTTCCGGTTCGTTGCGACAGGAGGTCATTGGATTGATTTTTTTTGAATTCCTCCACAAAATTTTCTAGGGAAACATCGCTTTCATAGCGGATATCTACCGTTTCCTTTCCGTTGCATATGAAGGCATAGAATTTACAGAAAAGCGGTAAAAACCGTTGCATAAAGCTTACGCGGTGCTGATATATTCTTAGGGCTAGTTTAAGAAGTGGTTCGTTATAAGTTTCTAGCAAATCTTGATCTACGACATTTCGTTGCGCAAATAATTTGAGCAACCCGTTTCGTTGATTAAGAATTTTATTGTACTGCAAAAAATCTTGCAGATAACCTGGTGTTGCTTGCGCCAGTACACCATCAAAGAAACGTCGCCGTTCCTCGCTGCCATCACGAATCAGATCGGTATCATTGGGTGCGATAAGTACCAATGGAAACAATCCAATGTGATCACTTAGCCTGTCATAATTTTTTTTATCGGCCATGAATACCTTTCTCTGCCCACGCTGGAAACTGCAGGTGATCTGAATATTACGATCAGAGTCATTAAAAATTCCGTCTAGAACAAAAAAATCATTCTCATGACGAACACTCAGTACATCCTGATTTTGGAAGGCGCTTTTAGTAAGTGTGAGAAAATAAATGGCATCTAAAAGGTTGGTTTTACCACTTCCATTCTCTCCCACGAGACAATTTACGTGGGCTCCAAAGGTAAATGCCCCCTCTTCGTAATTCTTAAAGTAGGTAAGATGGAGCTTTTCTAACACCATGAACTTCTTTGTTATATAGTTTATGCTTATTTTCGCAGATCATTGCGTGAGTTCGGCAAAAAACAGACTCTGTTCAAACCACTAACTTGAAGACAAAGTTCTGTCTTTATAAACGAGAACCAAATACATGGCCACCGTTACTGAAAAAAAGAAAGCATCTACCCCAAAAAAATTACAGCATCCGAAAGAGCAGTATATGTTCTGGTTCGAGAATATGCTATTACAGCGTCGGTTTGAAGAAAAAGCCGGGCAGCTTTATGGTCAGCAAAAGATACGTGGTTTTTGTCACCTTTACATAGGCCAGGAGGCTTGCTCTGCCGGAGCTGCTACTGCGCTTACGAAGGGAGACAAGTACATCACCGCGTACCGTGATCACGGTATTCCTTTGGCGCTTGGCACAAGTCCTAATGCGATTATGGCTGAGCTATATGGTAAAAAGACAGGTACCACTAAGGGAAAAGGTGGATCGATGCACATTTTCGATAAAGAAAATGGCTTTGTGGGTGGACACGGTATCGTAGGTGCTCAAATACCATTGGGTGCTGGTATTGCTTTCGCAGAAAAATATAATAAAACTGGCAAAGTTTGTATCTGTTATTTCGGTGATGGAGCCATTCGTCAGGGAGCGTTTCACGAAGCCTTAAATATGGCAATGACTTGGAAATTACCGGTCATTTTCGTTGTTGAAAATAACGGATATGCGATGGGAACATCAGTAGCTAGGTCTTCTAACGTAACGGAGCTTTATACATTGGGTGAGGCTTATGACATCCCATCTGAACCAGTAGATGGGATGAGTGTTGAGGCTATTCATGAAGCGGTAGGTCGTGCAGCTGAGCGTGCTCGCAAAGGTGATGGTCCTACCTTCCTAGAATTCCGTACGTATCGCTACCGTGGACACTCTATGTCGGATCCTCAAAAATATCGTTCGAAAGAAGAGGTAGAAGAATACAAACATCGTGATCCAATTGAGCAAATTCGAGCAGTCATTTTAGAAAATAAACTGGCTACGGCGGAAGAGTTAGAAGCCATTGATCTAAAAGTGAAGGAAATTGTGGCTGAGTCGGTTCAGTTTGCCGAAGAGTCAGAATTCCCTGATCCAAGTGAAGCATATACCGATGTATATGTGGAGAATGACTATCCTTTTGTAATGGACTAAGTCCATTATTATAACTAGATTAAAAAAACCCGTCGACAGAATCTGGCGGGTTTTTTTGAGTAATTTCGATATCTGGAAGTAGATTATAACGTTTTCTTCTATTTTCAGTAGTTGCGTTTATTTATTATTTTATTATAGTACTGGATTCTGTATGATTCACTCGGTTTAAAGAGGGAAGCAGACACAGATTAAGACTAGCTAATTTTATTATATCCTATGCCCCTAGATCAGGAAATAGATAACGAAGAAGAAGATTCAGGCGGCGAAATGTCGTTTATTGGACACCTTGAAGAGTTGAGATGGCACGTGATCCGGGCCGTTGGGTCTATTCTGGTATTTGCTATTATAGCTTTTGTATATATTGAAGAAATTTATCACCATGTAATTGTAGCACCCTCCAGACCCGATTTCTGGACCTACAAGATGCTTTGTAAACTCGCTGATAAGGTAGGTTATGAAGAATTGTGCGTGAAATCTCTCAATTTTAAATTGCAGGTAATTGGCATGGGCGAAAACTTTACCATGGCGATGACTTCAGCGGCGATAACTGGTCTCGTATTTGCGTTTCCTTACGCATTTTGGGAAATCTGGCGGTTTATAAAGCCAGGTTTAAAGGCTTCGGAGAGACGTTCAGCAAGGGGGGCCGTATTCTACGTTACGTTCCTCTTCTTTTCAGGGGTTTTGTTTGGCTATTATATAGTGGCTCCATTGGCGATTAACTTTTTAGCCAATTTTACGTTGGACCCGTCTATTATCAATGAGTTTAGCTTATCGTCATACATTTCGCTAGTGGCCACTTTGACCCTGGCTTGTGGTGTGGCTTTCCAGTTGCCTATAGTTGTTTTTGTACTGTCAAAAGTGGGTGTACTCACACCGTCGTTTATGAGAGAGTATAGGAAACATTCGATGATTGTGATTCTTATATTAGCTGCGATTATTACGCCATCTCCTGATATATACAGTCAGATTCTGGTTGCTATTCCGCTGTTCCTGTTATACGAAATCAGTATCATGGTTTCGGCGAAGGTAGAAAGAGAAAGATTAAGAGAGGAAAAAAGATTGGCTACCACAGGTGGTGTTTCGGATAACGACTAATCAGCTTTCTTGTTGAAATTGAATAGAGACTTCGGCCAATCGGTCGAGGTCTTTTTTTGTATGGAGTGTAGAAATTGCCAAACGTGTAATGGGCGAGTCGATGGGGGAGGGGTATGGAAAGTGAGAGGCCATGATGTCGTTGGCGATCAGATAATCAAACAATGCCGGATTTTTACTGCAGTAAACAGGATAGTTATCTAGTGAAACAAATGGACTGTTATTCAGTAATTTACTTTGTAGATACTGGATATTACTCAGCAACAGTGTGTTGCAGTTCTGATAGTAGCTGTCTCTTAGCAGCGTTTTTAAGGTATAGGCGTAGGCAGGTGCATAAGGCGAAGCACCTGCAAAACCTGGTGTTGTTTTTAGGTAATTAATTATGGGTCGCGCCGCAAAAATGGCTCCACCAGGAATGCCCATTCCTTTATTAAGAGAGGTGCATACGATTACATTTTTGATATGACATAGCGACTGGTATATACCACCTCCTTCATTGCCTCTTACACCTATTCCATGCGAGTCGTCTACAATGAGCCAGGTGTTGGGGTGAGTCAATTTTGAGAATATAGAAAAATCAAAATTTTGAACCCATGGCGACCCCACGGAGTCGGTGCATATAATATTGGTTACAGATGAGTTACTCGCGTTTATATGTTCTATGGATGTGTTTGCCCAATCGGTCCAGGAACCGTGAGAACTGATGTATTGTTGGCCTCGAATGGCAGGATGGGTGCCGGGTGCATAATAATAAGTTATTGATTGTTTAGTCGTGCTAAACTGGCTTACAATGGTCTCCATTTCTTGCATCAATAGCTGTCCTGCCCACATACCTGAAGATACGGTGATTGCTTCTGGTGCGTTTACAAAATGCGCTAATGCCTCTTCCGACTCTTTGTATATATCTAATTGTAAATTATTGCTACGAGAACTTCCAAAGTGTGTTCCAAATTGTGAGATTCCTTCCAGAAACACATTACGAAATCTTTCGTCGTGTGCTAAGCCAAGGTAATCTGTTCCGCTAAACCAAAGGTATTTCTTGCCATCTTCCAGAATTAACGTTCGGCCTGGTAATTTCTCTACAGAATAAGTAGCCATTAGAATTTACAGGAGATAAAACATATAAAAAACTTAGGAGAGTATGGCACCAGTACCTGGTCTTTCGGTATATAGTATCTTTCCGAAATCAAATTGAACCCCTTGTGCCGGATCGTTTTTAATAAGGAGCGAACCATCCATGTCCACATAGTCCAGAAGGGGTAGCAAATGTGCAATGGCAGAAATGCCTATACTGCTCTCGGTCATACAGCCAACCATAGTGTTCATTCCCAGTCTTTTGGCTTCGTTAATCATGCGTAAGGCAGGAGTTAGTCCACCACACTTGGTGAGCTTTATATTCACACCATGGAAAAGTCCGTGACATTTTGCGATATCATTTTCCACGATGCAACTCTCGTCCGCTATTACGGGAAGGGCGCAATGTTGGTAAACTTTTTTCATACCCTCGATGTCGTCAGCGGGTAATGGTTGTTCTATAAATTCAACACCAAGGCGTTGTAATTGAGGGGCGAGGTCAATGGTTTTTTCCGCTGTCCAGGCACAATTTGCATCTACCCGAAAGACAGCATCGGTGTTTTTTCTTAATTCGGATATAATACGAAGATCTTCGTTGGTTCCTAATTTTATTTTATAAATAGGCCAAGGTAACTCCTTCATTTTGGAAACCATGGTTTCGACCGAGTCAATACCAATGGTGAAATTGGTTAACGGATTGTCGGCTGTGCTAAGTCCCCAGTACTGGTAAAGCTTTTGATTTTTCTTTTTGGCAAACAAGTCGTGAGCGGCTTCGTCCAGTGCACATTGAGCAAATGGATTATTCTTTAAAAATGGATGGGCTGCTGCCCAAAGATCTTCCGCCGAGGTGAGCTGTATATTTTCTAGTAAAGGCCGTACTTCTTCCAGCGCCCGGCACATGCTGTCAATTGTTATGCCATAATAGGGATTGGATGTAGCTTCACCCAATCCACTTATTGTGCCATCGCGTAATTCGACAATCAGCGTTGGTTGCACATCGCGAGAGTCGTGTGCGATGGTAAAAGTATGTTTTAGCTCTAGGTCAAATTTGTGAAGAATGATTTGCATGCGTGTATAGGTATGATAGTGATATTAGTTCCGCATATCCAACCCCCAAGACAATTTGCTTCGCAATGTGTTTAAAAAGCTATCATCTAACATCTTGATCAGTCTTGCCCTAAAATTCGCTTTACGTATGATAAGCTGCGTATTTTCATCAACAACACGTGAGCGGGCGTCCAGAGATATCAAAAAGTTACTACTTCTACTTTTAACATCTAGTTTCAATACAGCGGTATCTTCGAGTACAAGAGGTCTAACATTCAAATTGTGTGGGCTAATGGGAGTCACGATAAAATTTTGCGAGTGGGGAACCAAAACAGGACCTCCGCAGCTCAGTGAATAACCGGTTGAACCCGTGGGCGTGGATATAATCAGTCCGTCAGCCCAATAAGAATTTAGGAATTCATCGTTTAGGTAGGTATGTACGGTAATCATCGATGAAGTGTCAGTCTTCGTGATCACGAAATCATTTAGACCAAAATTTAATCCATCAAAAAGATCCCCATCCAAAGCAACGAGGGTTCTTTCATCAATGCGGAATTGGCCATTATCAAGGGCCGTAATCATGTCTGAAATTCGATCTGGAGAAATGGTGGCTAAAAAACCCAGACGGCCAACGTTTATACCAATGGCTGGAATTTCTCTCGGGCCAACATGTGAAATGGTTTCTAGTAGTGTGCCATCGCCTCCCATACTTACAACCAAACGGGCATCATAAAGCTCTTCTGGCTTACTATATACCAGGGTGGTGTGGTGTTGTATCCCTTGCTGATCGAGAAAAGAGCGGAAAGCTTGCGAAAGCTGTACTTCAATTTCTCTTTTGGCCAGTTCATTGAACATGTTTTCAATAAACGGACGTGCGGACTCATTAAAATTGCGTCCGTGAATTGCTATTTTCATGAAAGAAAAAGTAAATCATCTTGTTACTTCCGAAAGATACATGACAAATGCACCGATTCAAAAATGAGGGAGCAATATGTGCAAAAGGACTATGTTGCTAAGTAGCGAAGAAGCATGTCTAAACGTTCCTGATCTATACTTTCAATAGGATCATTGGCGTGTGCTTCCATAATATCGTAACCAAAACGTTCCAGTGTTGCAATAATTGGCGTTATGTGGGTACGATTGAGTTTTAGTGTCAGTCGTGATTCCTGCAAAGGATGAGAAGATTCCGATGAGGAATAGTAACTGCTTAAAACTTTGGTTCCGTTGGATTCGATTAGTCGACTAATTTCGGAAAGGGAGTAATCTCTTTCTGCTATTTTTAAGACGATAACCGCACCCTTTTCCTGAACACCAAGTTCGTTCGCGAATTGCTCGATAAGGTCATTCACCAGTATGCTGCCGGACAAAATCTTATTGTCATGTACAACAGGTATAATCAGTAAACCAAACTGATTGACCAAACGAAGCAATTCATAGGGATGCTGATCTTCCAGTGCATATATATCTTCATGTTGAATAATAACTCTAGAGAGGAGTTCATCTGCATTCGGAATTTCCAATAGAATATCTTGGGAAACGATTCCCTTATATATCCCCTCCTCAGCAACAATTAATTGACTGGTACGGTACTCGTCCATCCAGTCGAGTGCTGTACTTACCTGGTCCGTAAGTTTAAGCACTGGAATCATCGGATTTATAAGCGTAGCGGCCAGCATAAATTTAGAGAGTGATTTATCGAATGTAGAAAAAAATTAAGTATGTGTCAAATGTCAAAAATTATTTGCCGAAAATAAAAAAGAGCCTTAGTAGGCTCTTTAAAAAGTTATGCTACGGAAACCGTGACATGTTTTTCTAAAAAACTTTCTAGTATGATGTTAAATTCATGCGGATGTTCCATCATCGGTGCATGGCAACATTTATCAATAAAGTGGAGTTCGGAATCTGCTATAAGTCTATTAAACTCATACCCTACATGAGGCGGGGTAATCGTGTCGTTTAATCCCCAAACCAGTAGCGTAGGAACTTTTATTTGATGAAGATCTTTTGCAAGGTTATGGCGTTGGGCAGATTTTGCAATACCCACTATACTCATACACTTGGGAATACTTGATGTGGTTTCGAAAACTTCATCTATAAGATCTTTGGTAGCAACTGCCGGGTCGTAAAATGTATAAGCTACGCGTTCACGTATGTAATCATAACTTCCGCGCTTAGGAAAGGATCCGCCCATGGAGTTCTCAAAAAGCCCTGAGCTACCTGTTAGAACAAGCCTGTGAACATTTTCCTGATTTTTTAAAGTATATAACAAGCCAATATGCCCGCCTAAGGAATTACCAATAGCCGTCACGTTGGTCAGATTCTTAAAAGCTACAAACTCTTCAAGAAAAGCGAGTAGAGCTTCCAAACCTGCTTCACGTGGAGGTAGTTCATATATAGGCAGCAATGGAATAATTACCCGGTATCTATTGGAGAAATAGTCAATGATTCCGTCCCAGTTACTTAATGCGCCGAAAAGGCCATGCAAAAGCAACAATGTTTCGCCTTTTCCTTCATCGATAAATTGAAACTTGCCTTCGGCATGTACTGAATATTTCATTCTGTTGATATTGGGGTTATAATATTATGGAGTTAATAATAAATGTTTCCTAGTTGGATTGGTACTTATCAAAAAATACCAATCAATCTTTTCTCCATTACACAAAACTAGTTATTTTTTCGATTGAAAAATCCAGTTCGGGATTTTATATTGGTTTATCTTCTTGTAAATATTATATTTTAACATCACTAATTGGTCGATTAACATAGAATGATGCAATTATGTTCATTTCATATGCATTGGCCGTTACGAATCTACTATTTTATACAGGCTTCATCGCCATGATAATCAAATGAAACGATGTTACTATGGGATACAGGTTTAAAAATAATGCCAAGTTTCAAATTTTGGCTTGTAATATATCACATCGTGTATTAGAATAGAATTAAAAATGCGGTTTCTAGGGGTGTTCACGCCCCTTTGGGAAGTGTGCTTCGATTCTGATGTTTGAAAATTGCAATTTGCCTACAACAGTTGCTTAAGGTATTTGGATAATTGTGGCACAGGGACGCTGGTAAGTGCTTTATTTATCTCGTCAATGTTGTGAAAGGCGTTGGGAAGTTCCTGAAGGTTGGGCTTGATTATCCGCATTTTTTGCTGATGCTCATGAATTACCTTTTCATAATCATGCTGTAATTCTTCATGTAATTTTTCACCTGGCTTTAATCCGACAATGAGAATTTCTGGAAGACATTTTCCTGGATGAAAATGCCGATGCATTCGCTTGGCGAGTTCAATAATAACAATGGGTTCGCCCATATTGAAAATCATGATTTCGCCACCACCACCAATTGCGGCCGATTCCAGAACGAGTTGTACCGCTTCTGGTATCGCCATCATGTAGCGCGTTGTGTCGGGATGGGAGATGGGAATGGGTAGGTTTTTTTTAATACAATTCTTAAAAACATGAAATACCGAACCCGAAGAACCCAATACATTTCCAAATCGTGTTGTTACAAATTGGGTACGGGAGTTACGTTGGTTAAGTGCAAGCAGGTATAGTTCAGACAAACGCTTTGAGATTCCCATAATTCCAATGGGATTTACGGCTTTGTCCGTAGAAACAAAAATGAACTTTTCAACTTGGGTAGATATTGCAATATCGGCTAATATTTTAGTACCGATGATATTGTTTTTAACTGCTATTTCAGGTTGTGTTTCGAGAAGACATACATGTTTATAGGCCGCTGCATGGAATACCACCTGTGGATTAAAGGAGTGGAAAATGTGTTCCATGCTTTCCTTGTCCGTAATGTTAGCAATTTGGCAGGTTACAAGTGGATGCACGTTCATGGCTCCCTGTAGTGAGTAAATGCCTATCTCCGACTGGTCAATGGCCATTACCTGCTTTGGACCAAATGATATTATTTGCCGAAGTAATTCACTTCCTATGGAACCAGCAGCACCTGTAATGAGTATTCTTTTTGAATGAATGTATTGTCGGATATTGCTGGAATCCAGCGTTATAATCTCTCGGGAAAGTAATGAGTCCATGATTACGGAGGGTGTGTAACATGTGAAACAATCGAAGCTGAAAGAACTACCAACTTTCTTTTTTACATATACGTGACAATAGAGATAAGTAACAAAAAAGGG
>CALGRQ010000345.1 GCA_937880795.1 uncultured Dyadobacter sp.
ACGTGCCGGCCTGCTCGTAGCCTCGGTCATTCCGTTATCTATGCTTTTTGCCATCACCATGATGAACCTTTTTGGTGTAAGTGGTAATCTGATGAGTCTCGGGGCTCTTGACTTTGGTCTAATCGTGGACGGAGCCGTTATTGTAGTAGAAGCGGTTTTACACCACCTGCATAGTTCCAAAAGATATGCTGCTGTCAATAGCTTATCGCAAACTGAAATGGATCAAGAAGTGACCAGCTCTGCCTCACGCATGATGAACGCAGCAGTCTTTGGCCAAATCATTATTCTTATCGTTTATCTGCCCATTTTATCCTTATCTGGTATAGAGGGGAAAATGTTTAAGCCTATGGCACAAACCGTCGCTTTTGCTGTGTTAGGTGCCTTCATTTTGTCGCTTACCTATGTACCCATGGTGAGCGCCATATTTATCAGCAAACGTTTGACGCATCAACCAACTCTCTCCGACAAGCTGATGAATAGGATCGAAAACAGCTATTCTGTTTGGCTGTCTCGGGCTTTGCAGTTTCAAAAGAGTGTAATACTTGCAGCATTCGCACTGTTCGGGGTGGCGATATTCCTGTTTATAAAGATGGGAGGTGAATTCATACCACAATTGGAAGAAGGGGACTTCGCTACGGAAACCCGTCTTTTGATCGGCACCAATCTTTCTACCACCATTGAGGCATTCAACAAAATATCTGACCGACTCAAAAAGGATTATCCGGAAGTCGAAAAAATTGTGTCCCGTATAGGTAGTGCCGAAATCCCCACTGATCCCATGCCCATAGAAGGTGGTGATATGATTATTGTTTTAAAAGATAAGTCGGAATGGACCAGTGCAAAAACGTTTCCTGAACTCGCCGAAAAAATGGCAAAGACGTCGCAGGACGTTATACCGGGTGTCACCACGGGGTTTCAATATCCTGTTCAAATGCGCTTTAACGAACTTATGACAGGAGCCAAACAGGATGTGGTATGCAAGATATACGGCGAAAACCTGGACAAACTTGCATCTTATGCAGAAGAATTAGGTGCTGTCGCAAAAACCGTTGAAGGTACGGCAGATCTCTATATCGAAAAGGTGACCGGCATGCCTCAGGTAGTTGTTGATTTTAACCGATCCGAAATTGCCAAATATGGTTTAAATATAGAAGCTATAAACAATACCATTAATGCTGCTTTTGCTGGTGGTGTTGCGGGTAAGATCTACGAAGGAGAGAAAAAGTTTGACCTAGTGGTACGCATTGGATCTAACGGCAGAAAAAATATTAACGATGTTAAAAACCTTCTTATTTCCACGCCATCAGGGATACAGATACCACTTGACCAAGTCGCCTCTATACAGGAAGTTGAAGGTCCCAATCAAATACAAAGGGAAAACACCAGACGCCGTATCATTGTTGGTTTCAATGTAAGGGGCCGAGACGTACAATCAATCGTAGAGGAATTGCAACAAAAAGTAGATGATAAAATCCGATTTGAAGCAGGTTATTCAATTACCTATGGTGGCGCTTTTGAAAATTTACAGCAAGCCAAAGCACGACTGGTTATTGCGGTGCCGGTGGCACTCCTACTCATTTTTATTATGCTCTACTTCGCATTTTCATCTTTTAAAGATGCTGCGTTGATATATACGGCGATTCCGCTTTCCGCCATTGGAGGGGTGTTTGCCCTCACCTTGCGTGATATGCCTTTTAGCATCTCAGCAGGAGTTGGTTTTATTGCTCTATTTGGCGTTGCTGTCCTAAACGGGATTGTCTTGCTTTCGGAGTTTAACCGATTAAAAAAGGAAGGATTAGTACAGGATTCATTACAACTCATTATTTCAGGTACAAAAAATCGGTTACGCCCCGTCCTGATGACCGCATCTGTGGCTTCCCTGGGCTTTCTCCCAATGGCCATCAGCAACGGCGCTGGTGCGGAAGTCCAACGTCCTCTCGCCACGGTTGTTATCGGTGGAATCATGACCGCAACCCTGCTTACGCTATTTGTACTGCCTGCACTATATCTTTTGTTCAGCAAAAAGACAACTATGAATATCTCTAAAACAGCACTTATAGGCTTACTGCTTCTTTTTTCGCAAACCACATTTGCCCAAACACCCATAGATTTGGATTCGGCCATTAAGATTGCTCTGGAAAAAAACCGAAGCATGCAGGCCTCACGGCTCCATGAAAAGTCAGCCGAGACGCTGCAATCTGCCAGTTTCGACATCGCCAAAACGGATATCAATGCTGATTACGGCAAGGTGAATACCATCCACAACGACAACCGCATCGGCATTAGTCAGCAGTTTAGTTTTCCTGTAGTGTATGCAACCCAACATAAATTATTACAAGCCCGATTTATGGCTGCTCAGGCGGCAAGCAAACTTACCGAACAGGAAATAAGATTCAACGTCAGACAGCTTTATTATACCCATGCTATATTACTGGAACGAAGAAAGCTGTTGACATACGCGGATAGTGTTTATAGGTTGTTTGAAAATAAATCTAATCTTCGATTTGCAAAGGGAGCCGCCAATATTCTTGAAAAAACCACAGCCGAGTCTCAACGTATACAGGCAAGCAACCAGTTGGATTTGTTAGACAAAGACATCGCACTGCTGATCACACAGCTCAACATGTACATCCAGGATGAGCAACAATACGTCCCCAAAGTCATTCACCCCAAAATTACCTTTGCCCCATTGGATTCAGTGGTTATATCCAATGCTATGCCCTTGCTGGAATTTTCTCAGAGACAACAAGAAGTTTCCAGAATGAATTGGCTGTCGGAGAAAACGAAAATATTACCCGAAATCAATGTAGGCTATAATAACCAAAGTCTGATTGGCCCCCAAATGGTGAATGGTCAAGAAGTAAACTTTACCGGTAGTAAACGTTTCAACTATATAAGTGCTGGTATATCTGTACCTCTATTTTTTAAGGCACAAATAGCGAAAACAGCCGCAGCCAAACTGGCTTGGCAGAGAGATCAGAAAGAGTCTGAACATGTAGCCTTCCGTTTAAATCAGGAAATCTCCTATGCAACAAGCTTAATTGAAAAATCGGCTCACCAATTGAACTTTTACGAGAATCAGGCATTAACCAATGCCCAGATTATTATGCAAGCAGCCGATGAACAATTTGCAGCCGGAGACATCGATTTTTTACAATGGACGCTGCTTGCTCAGCAATCTATCAGTGTTAAAAATCAATACATCGACAATATCAATGCCTATAACCAGGCAGTAATCCAGTATCTTAAATTGTACAATTTATAAAAGACATAATCATGAAACCCTATATATTCATTACCATAAGCTTATTTTTATGGACCGCCTGCGAAAAAAATCCAGATCGAGGCTCAACTCCAACGACTCACTCAACTGTTACAAATCCAGCGAATGAGGTAGTAAAATTTACCCGCGAACAACAGCGAAATGCAGGTATTGAAGTGAGCGCTCCCACCATAGAAACATTAAACAGCACGCTTACACTCCAGGGAAGTATAGACGTCCCACCTCAAAGTACCATAAGTTTAAGCTTCCCACTCGGTGGTTATCTTAAATCCACCCGCATGTTACCCGGTATGCCTGTCAAAAAAGGGCAGGTATTGGCAGAAATTGAAGATATGCAGTTTATTCAACTACAACAGGACTACCTAACGGCAAAAGAAAAGCTGACCTTATCCGTATCAGAATTTGAAAGACAGCGGGACCTAAATGCGAACAAAGCCAGCAGCGACCGTATGTATCAGCAGGCTAGAACCGATATGGAAACGCAACGCATTTTGGTGAACGCACTGGCTCAAAAACTTGAACTGATTGGAATTGCACCAGAAAAGCTCACCGCTATGAGTATTCACAAAAGTGTTCCCATTGTGTCACCAATTGATGGTTTTGTATCGGAAGTGAATGTAAACGTTGGAAAGTACACGGCTCCTACCGATATGCTTTTCGAGCTCGTTGACCCACGGGACATCCACCTATCACTAAAAGTTTTTGAAAAGGACTTAAATAAACTTTCTATTGGCCAGGAAGTTACCGCTTACACAAATGCCGATCCAAACAAATTGTATACAGCTAAAATAATCCTAATTGAAAAAAGTCTGGATCAGGACCGAATGGCGGAAGTTCATTGTCATTTAGACCGACACAGTGCCACGCTGGTACCTGGGATGTTTATGAATGGCAAGGTTTCGCTAACCAGCAATCAGGCCATAACCGTTGCAGAAGATGCGGTTGTTCGTTGGGAAAATAAATCTTATGTATTTGTTGAAAAGGATCAGGAGCAATTTCAAATGGTAGAAGTTCAACCAGGTGTCATAGATAAGGGTAAGCAGCAAATTGAGGCTCCCACTGTCGACTCCGGCAAGAAAATAGTAACGAAAAATGCCTACTCATTACTTATGAAAATAAAGAATGTAGAGGAGGAAGAATAGTTGAAATTAATCTTAAAAGCAAGCTCCAACTAGTGTACAATTTCAATTATCGACCTGACCTGTTGTCAACAATTTAAGATAAAATTGAAGCATAGGTTATTAAAATAATATTCACCCCTATTAATATGTACAAGCATCTGCAAATGAAATACATATAGAAAACAAAATACACTCAACAACCCACTAAAATAAAATGCCTTATTTCTGAATTTAACCGCTCGGAAGTAAGGCATTTTTTACATATCAAATAGCACATCTGTTAAAATATACACTTAGTTCTTCTCGTTTGTTAATTATAAATAATTATATCAAAGCAACTTACTATTAGGACACAGCATAAACTGATATACACCAATCATTATCCTATTTTGGAAAACATGTAACTTTATTAGCTTTTTTATTTATTTATTATCATTTTCATTTTTCGGAGATGTTCTACAAAAGAAAAACTTTCTTCGAACTTAAATTATTAAAAATATAAATTATTTTTGCAAAATAACCACTTAGGATTAACCTACTAGTAATGAAAAACAAAGCAATAAAATTTTTTAGTCCTCAAGATAATACTGTTGAGACACCAAAAGCAAAAAGTAAAGCAAAACCTACACCTACGGGTTATGTCTCGGCTGTTGGTAAATTAGTTTTCTCTAACGCAACACTGGCTGAACTTGGAATTGAAGCTGAAAAAACTTTGTTCAAAATCGGTACCCAGGAAGGTAAAAGAAAATTAAAATCTTTATATCTGGTTCCTTCAAAAGAAGAAAATGGTGCTTTTGCGTTCGAGAAAAGTGCGAAAGGATATACTATTCCTTTGGCTATTATTCTTAAAAAAGGTGGAATTGATTTTGATGCGACCAAGTATACTTTCGCGGTAACCACATTCGATTATGAAGATGGTATGGCGGGATATGAACTCGAATTGATCAGTTCTGCACCTAAGCCGGAATATACAGGAAAACCACGTGGCCGAAAAAAAGCACAGGTTACTGAATAAAATAAGAGAAAGGCGAAACTGTTATACCATTGACGTTTCGCCTTTATTATTTGTGTACAGTCACAATTTCACCCGCTTCCTGAATCATTAATTTTTTAGATATGCGTTGGGTATGTTTTGTGATGTATAATTAATTCCGAATGCAGCATTTAACAGATCCGAAACTGTATCGCCAATTTGCTGCTCGCTTCTGTGAAATTGAGGCAATAACCCCATCATCGCATAGCTTATTGGATTTACCGCCGGAATTAATGTTTCCCAGGTATATTCTTTACCCCATATAAAACCTTTAATGGTTTCCTGGAGGTCTGCCCCGTGAGCAATTAGAAAATTTCTCATTTCTTTTCCTGCATCAGCATGTTGATTTACAGTATGAAATATAGGAGTTTGCCCACCAAAACCATATACGTCAACTCCTGCTTTTTCATTTACATCTACGCCGTGCTGCAATAAAATTTCTGCACACGAAACGTGATTAAATTCTGCGCATAAATGAAGTAAGGATACTTCATACAGCGGGGTAAAGGCACAATTTATTGAATACTTATTGTTTATTACTTTGGGATTAATTTTCAATTCCCTTTTGAGCTGATCGGCATTGTTTGATAATACAGCCAATAAAACAACATCATTAAACTTTAAGCCAAAAGCTATAAATTCCTGAACACAGGCACTAAATTTCTCTCCGCGTCCATATTCCGTAATCAGTTCATAAATCAGGGGCTTACCACGGAATACGGTATTAGGATCTATTCCATGTTCGAAACACGAACGAATCCCTTCCACCGAAAGACACTCCATGTCAGCGATTATTTTTTCCAAATAATCCATGATATTTTAATCTATTGATAACCCAGTACAGTTTTAAACTAAAAAAGGGAATGATTTCACAAACCATCCCCTAATCCATTCATTTAAATAAAGTTACGCCAGGTTACAGAAGTACCTAATTTCTCTCGCGTCTTTCTCCACCACGACTTCTTCGCTCTTCCATTGATTTTTTATACGTTTCCTGTTGCTCAGGTGTTAAAATTTTGCTCAATGCTTCGTTGTAGGCCTCCGTGGAAGCACGCATTTTTTCCCGATCCCGGTTCTGCTCCTTACGTGCCAGTTCCATTTGTTTTGCACGTTCGAGGTTCAGTGTATACACTTGCTCCTTCTGAACATCGGTTAATTTTAGCTGCTCGGTCAAAGATTTTGTTTGCATTTCGGCCCGTTGCTCGGGAGTTCTGAACTCTCCTTGTCTTTGCGCAAAAGCATTAAGCCCGGCAAATGTCAGTAGCACTGCGATCAATACTCTTTTCATGGTTTCATCTGTTTAAATACCCCACTTAGAGTACCTTACTTTACCAAGGTTTAATGATGCCCGGTAAAAAAATGGATATTTTTTCAATCTCATTGTCTCATTGATAAAACATCTTAATCGCCATCGCAATGGCAATCGCACAGGTATAGCTCATAAGCGTTCCCACGAGCACATACTCCGATTTCTTACTAATATATGCAGGAGGAATTTCTCCCGCTGTACTCTTGTCATTATACCTCAGGAGAGATTTAGCGGCAATCAGAAAACCAATGGCCGAAAACTGACTCACCACAACAAATACAAAAATGAGTAGGCGCTCGGACATCCCAATCCATCGTCCTGCATTGGCCAGGTTGTCGTTGGCATCAGGCACCAGCTTATCCAGTTCATCACGCCAGGGACGGGTTAGTATACCCACCAAAAATGAAACGGGTGTGAGGCAAAGCAACGCTCCGGATAGTTGCGCCAATGTTTTGGGCTTATAGAGCCAGGTAGTAAACGTATCTATACTCACCGATAAATTACTGGTTAATAGTATAGCCACCACTGCAATGGTAAGTATATGGGCAGACTGATCCGCTATAAACCAGCCGGCGGATCCCTTTTTATCAAACTTGATTTTAATAACATCAATCACGCCGTGCAGTAGCCCAATCGCCAATGCCGGCAAGGGATTGGTCCAATATCCTAAAAAAACATATGATGTTACAATAGCAACTCCTATATGCATATATAAATATCTGGACCGAAATAACCGCTCCCTTTTGTCTACAACCCAATGTGATGGCTGCCAATAGAAATCGGTAAGTATGTGGGCGAGTAAAAGGAGAAAAAATGCTGTCATGAGTGCTATGTGGTATATAGTGCTAGATTTTTAGGAAAAGTTTCCAAAAAACGGTGTACAGCCCACCACTGCGAAGCAGATACTCTCTGGCTAATCGCTGACTGGCTAACCGCTAACCGTTCTGAAATTTTGGTAATGCTTTCTCCAGTCAATAAGCCTGCTGCTACTTCACTTTGTGCCGTAGTCCAATTCCCTATAATGGTTTCAAGAAGATCCAAACTTGCAGTTAACGGTTCGGATGGCTGAGCCAAAACAATCCCAATACGTGCTTTTTGCTTCTTGATATGGTCGGCCAAATGCCCCGAAAAGCGAAACGCCTCTCCATCCGAAGTCCCTACCCGATCTGTAAGTGCATCAGCAGTACCTATACCTATGGATACCCGTAAATCGGTATTTTCGTGATGCGCACGCATTGTTGCTCTTGCAAAAACAGCCATTTGCAAGGCCATTTCTGGTGATTTCAGTACGCATTGAAAACTATCTCCCCGATATATTTCCGGTGGAAAAATCCAGTCAAAATCTGAATTCATCCTGAGATCATCCATCAGCTGATTGAGCCAAAGCGTGGTTTCTGTCCTACCAAATTGAGTAGAGTTTACCATGTCGGCTGTTATAACGGCTATACTTTTCATTGAAACCATAAGTAAAATGACTTATATAGTTCAAATATAAGCAAAAAGACTAAATAAAAAATAAGCTATTTCACTTAAACTCATTACATATAAGCAATTTTACTTATGTATTATAACATCGAAACTACCAGGGCTTTCC
>CALGRQ010000346.1 GCA_937880795.1 uncultured Dyadobacter sp.
TACACAAGTTGAAAATGTGAGAAAGATGAACAGGAGGCGCATTGGCGTGGTCGATTTTTAATTGAAACGTTAGATAAAGTCTGAAAGGTGATGCAATGTATTGGTATTAAATAAAATAATAGGTTATCAAATGACTACCATATTCACATGTACTTGCCCAATTTTAAGTTCTTCTTTGTTCAACTCAAGAAAATGATCAATACTTGCCAATTGCCTCTCATACGATTCATTGGCCAGATTAATCAGATAAGCCTTTATCTCTGTTACAGAGGTAAATTGAATACATTCTTCTGGGTTTTGCTCCTCACCTGCGACAAATAATAATAGCATAACTATGAAGTTTGGAATTGGCTAACGGAATGATGTACTACTTCAAATTTGGTCCGAAATACTTCAATTGACCTTTTGTCTGAAACGGTTTGGATTATCCGAATTTGTCCTGTATATATCCTCGGTTATAGATCTTAAACCTTCCAAATGAACATACAAATTTTCTTAATTCTGTTGAATGAAGGATTAGGAAAATATTAGAAGATGAGTTGGCACGAATTAGCATTTTAATGGCATATTTTATCGATAGAAAAATACTCATTATAATAATTCATAGAAGTGATTAGGATAGTATTTCGCCAACGCGTTTCATCGGGCTAGCTGCGTGAAAATCAGCTTTGAAATGTAATGGATAGGAAGAAGTTCGTCAGGTAGATATATACCCTTTCCGCCATAGGTAATGCGGAATTAATAGCCAAAACTTGAAACGTAACCTTAATGCCATCGATTCGATGATGGCTCGTAACGGTTAGAATACGAAAGGAAAAATGGCCTTTGGCAGTACATGCGTGGTACATGTACTGCCAAAGGGAGAACTATTTAAATAGTAGTTGCGAAAATTGAAACAGGTCATGTCTCCACACTGGCCAGGTATGGCCACCAGGATATTCGCTGTAACTATATTGTACACCGAGTTCGTCAAACTTGGCAAGCATAATTTTGCAATTTTGAAAGGCTATATCCTCTTGTCCGCCCATACTAATCCATAGGTTTTTAAGGTTGGAGTTAATCTTCACGGAATTGTTTTTCATGAATTCATATTGCGGCGCAGTAAGTGCCGTGTTGTTGGCGAACCAACCCGAACTGAAAACACCAAGCGCGGAAAACATGTCTGAATTTCTGATGCCTGCATATAATGTTTGCAATCCGCCCATTGACAGTCCGGCTAAGGCTCGGTTCTTGGCATCTGTTTGAACACGGAACGTACTTTCAACAAACGGAATCGCTCCTGATTTTAATTCGTTTTCAAAGCTCTTGAGGACGTTCTCGTTAAATCCGGCAAGACCACCAGTACCTGCCATGTTGCCATCTAGCATTACTATAACCATGGGCTTGGCTTTGCTCTCTGCAATTAAATTATCCAATATTACATTAGCTTTCCCCTGCGTGGACCACCCACGCTGATCTTCGCCACCGCCATGTAAAAGATATAGTACCGGATATTTCTCAGTCGATTGATCGTAGCCAGGGGGTGTATATACATACATTTCACGCCATGTACCCGTCGCTTTGGAAAGGTATTTTTTTATACGAATATCACCACGAGGGACATCTTTTAAAGCGTAATATCCGCCGTTTCGGTAAGGGATTTCTATTCCACTGGCCATTCGTCCCATACCGTAGAATGTTTCACTGGCCGGATCAGCCAAGGCAACCCCATCGATAAGCAGTGAGTAGTAGTGAAATCCTTTGCCAATGGAGTCTGTGGTTAATGTCCAGTAGCCACCGGTATCTTTTTTCATTTCATATTTTTTACCCAAATCAATCTGGACCTTTTGAGCGCCCGGGGCTTTAATACGAAACAAGACCCGGTTGTCGGGTAATATTTGAGGATATTGCGCCGAGCGAATATTGGTTTCCGCCCGCGTTCCTAAAATGGTGTATTTTGAAAATGACTTGATATCAACAGGCTTAAACAGGAACTGAGAAAACATATACAGCCCGTTTTTCCAAACCTTGAAATCATGTACTCCTGGTTCGATATAATACACGTGGGGAACGTCATGCTCAAACATATAGTCATGCGTACGTTTGCTAAAAGGGAGAAGCCAGTCATTGTCACCACATGAAATGAAGAGCAATTTTAATTTCTTTTTCGCTTCCTCAGGATTCGGCATTAATTCTGTCGGCACCCTTGTATTGGGTGCCGATGAAAACCCTCCCACCCAGGCAAATTTATCCAGGTTACCCAGCCCGAAGTTAAGCGACTGACCTCCACCCATCGAAAGTCCCGCTATGGCGCGGTTTTCCCGGTCCGTTCGTACAGGATACTTACTTTCTATATATGGGATCAGATCATTAAGCAAATCTTTCTCAAAGGTGGCAAATGCAGCAACTTTGTCAGGAGCCATGATGTTGCCTGTGGCACGGTCATCTTTCATAGCTCTACCATTGGGCATCACCACAATCATAGGCTCTATTTTCTGCTCTGCATATAAATGATCCAATATGAGCTGTGGATTGCCGCCTCTTAACCATTCTTTCTCATCACCGCCTATGCCATGCAGCAGGTATAGTACAGGGTACTTCTTCTGTTTGCTAAAACCTGGGGGTGTATAAACCAATGCCTTACGTTTAGTGCCAACTGTCTTGGACTGATATTGAATGGTATCGATTTTTCCTACTGCAACATTACCTACTACGGTGTCATAGCCTTTGGGCATTTCTGGTAAAGTAGGTTGCGCGTTTATGGATAATGCGAAGGCCGATAGCCATAATGTGAGAAATAATAGTCTTTTCATATGTAGTATATTATTTATAAGTAAACCCACTTTTTGATTGTTTAGGGAGTAATCGTTTCGATGTTTCCTTGTTTATCCCTCAAAAGCTCTCTGACCTTCATATTACGGAGATGCGTTTTACCCGATTTTGCCGAATCGTGGTAGAAGAGATACCATTTACCTTTAAATTCTACAATGGAGTGATGTGTAGTCCATCCCTTAACCGGATTCATAATAACTCCTTTATAGGTAAACGGGCCATATGGTGAAGTTCCTTCGGCATAGCAAAGCAAATGTGTATCGCCTGTGGAATAGGAGAAATAATATTTCCCATTGAATTGATGCAGCCATGCACCTTCAAAAAAACGTCGCTTATTGTCGCTGGCCAACAGGGGTTTCCCATACTCATCCAGAATCTGAACGTCGCGCAAAGGCTCATCAAATGTGAGCATATCCCCCTTCATTTTGGCAACTTTTGCATTTAGTGCAGGATCATTTTCATACCCCTTACCCAGATCGGTCATGAGGGATTTATCGTAACTCCCCCTAAACCAGCGTTGCAACTGTCCGCCCCAAATTCCACCTAAATACATGTAAGATGTACCATCACGATCGATAAATACGGCTGGATCAATACTATAACTTCCTGGAATTGGCTTTGGCTCTGCTATGAATGGACCTGTGGGCGAAGTACTTGTGGCGACACCTATCCGAAATACCCCCTCTCTATCTTTGGCAGGGAAATAAAGATAGTAGGTGCCATTTTTGAACGCTACATCCGGTGCCCACATTTGCTTTTCTGCCCAAGGAACGTTCTTAACATCCAGCGCTATGCCATGATCAGTAACTTTTCCACCAATTTTGTCCATCGAATAAACATGGTAGTCACGCATCTGAAAGTGCCCTCCTTCATCATCTTGCTGAACGTCGGCCTCCACATCGTGAGAGGGGTAGATGTATATCCTACCGTTGAATACGTGAGCCGATGGATCTGCTGTATACAGGTCACTGACCAATGGCCCTACCTGGCTGGGAGCTTGTTGTGCATAAAGGCTTCCAATCCCAGCCCCGAAAGCCAACATGAGTTTATGAAAAGATATCATGATTAGATTTTGTTATAAATGTTATTGATATATGTTAAATGGTTTTATGTTAATAATAAACTTAATCGGTGCATCTGGTATGGTACCTGGGTTACCGTATTGATATTGGGCTGTTTAAACCAGAACCCAAGTGTCCTATATTCCTATGTGCTGGTCCCCCTATAAAGAGGTAGAATTTTATTAGTGTCAATTTGACAATACTAAAATTTGGCATAGCAACGCCCAGAGACTTACCTTGCATATTACTTGCCAACTGTAAGTTTTCTAGGAGAATTTATTAGGTAATAAAATTGTAAATATAATCATTATTAGATATAATTTGATTTATCAATTACAAAAGTAGCATTCGCAGGAATTGTTACGTGAGCAGGTTGGGTCATCAGGGACAAATTAAGATTTAGCAGAGGATCCACAGATAGAATTGAGTCAGGAGCTGCTTTTATGTGACATATTATCGAGTAATATACTTACGATGCTCAGCTTCGTGTGGAAAGCCTAAACACACATGCAGGAATGAGTCGGAGTGTGCTGTGTCGTAAAGTACTGAAAATGTGTTGGTAATCTCGCTTATCGTTTTTTCATTTAGGAAAATAGGAAAAGGAGTAATATTTTGTAAAACAGTCATTTGAGTATATGTCCAATTTCATATATGATTCATTTTACAGCTCCTCATTATTTTGCCGCGACCTTTAAAGCCTAGTTTATTGTGCTCTATATGGAATTAAGGTCAGCGAAAAAGGATAGCATTCAGCACTTCCACATAGCATTCAGAAAAATCAAATCGTTTGCCATTAAATCATAAATAACCGCAATAAATATTAATACAATGAGTCGTAAAATTTTGATTGTTACCGGAGACGGGGGTGAAAGTTATGAAACCTTATATGCTGTGCATCGTTTTCAGGAAGAAGGGGATGTCGCTGTTGTAGCCGCCCTCAGTAAGCGCCGGCTGCACCTGGTGATGCATGACTTTGAACCCGGATGGGACACTTACGTTGAAAAACCAGGATATGGTCTGGATGCGGATATTACCCTTAATGATGTTGATGTTAGTGCCTATGATGCTATTGTGTTGATTGGAGGCCGTGCTCCGGAATACCTACGCAACCATATGGTATTATTGGACATTGTTCACGAGTTCAACCGACAAGGAAAATGGATCTTTGCCATTTGCCATGGGATTCAGATTTTGGTGACGGCAGGCTTGACGAAGGGCAAAACTGTAACCGCCTACGAGCACGTGAGGTCGGAAATTGAAATGGGAGGTGGTATATATTCTACCTTACAGGCTATACGTGATGGAAATTTGGTTACCGGGCAAACCTGGCAGTCACATCCGGAATTTTACCGCGAAGTATTCTCTTGTTTAAAACATACAATACGGGAAGCATAGCTCTGTTTATTTATCGAAAAGGTTTCAGTATTGAGGTGGATTCGCTATGCAGATCTATTATCAATCCTATCGTCAGTAATGTTTTAACTAACCGAAGCCCTAATGACTAAAGATGATATTTTAAATGTTGAAAATGAACTTTATGGAGCTATTTTGAACAGTGATATTACTAAGTTAGATGAATTGTTGCATGCAGATTTATTATTTATAGCCCCAAGCGGTCAAGTAATAACCAAGGAATTGGATCTTCAAACATATCGCGACGGTGCGCTAAATGTCACTGAGCTCATACCTCATGTAGAAAATATTAAAATTATTGACAATCTGGGAGTTATCGCACTTACATTAACCTTAAAAGGTAACTATAAAGGAGATGTTTTCTCTGCAAATTATCGGTATATTAGGTTTTGGAAGATGTTTGACGATGGGCTTAAAGTTGTGGGCGGTAGTGGTACTCAGCTGGTAGTTTGATTACGATAAATGGCAAGAATGAAAAATCATTCATATATCGATACAATTTGTTGATATATGAATGATTTTTTGATGATTACAAATGGATACTAATTACTTATTGATATCCCAATTGTTTTTTAGAAGTGTCATAAATTCACCCAACCAACCTCTAAATAGACTTCGGTCGTTTTACGATTTTGATGTGTGAGTATTATACTTTTAGGTTGTAATGTGTTCATTATAAATCATATATAATTATTTGCCTCGAATTTTACTAAGACCTAGTTTGAAAGGAGCGAACTTCTCTCCGTTCAATACCCAATGTTTCAAGCAGCATGATGTACTTATCATTTCCCTCCATGAAACCGGGTACCGCTCGGTTAAATACAGTTAGCCAACTCTTATTTATACCTGTCAAAATTTTCATGTGGAAGCGTGGCCTGGTCTTATCATGAGTCGCAGTTTCTAAGAAAAACTTGCCTTCGATCCGTAATTGTGCAGCAGTGTTGATTTAGGACGAATACATCACCCTACCCTAATTAAGGATAATACCTCATATCTGGCATGATCGGATAAACAGTAGTTGTGTAGAAGTAGTAACCTGGAAGCGCCGTGACTCTCCTAATCCGGCAATGGGCTTCTATGATTGGGTTAACCTATTGTTAATAATTTTTTATTCGGTATTAACAAATAATTAAAAAAAAACCTTTTCAATAGTTGATAAAAGGGTACATAGCTGTTGTAGCTAATACTTTAAATATTATCGAAGTCATATATAAAAATTTATTGATAATGTTTGGGTCACATACTTGAATGTTATGAGATATGTTTCGTGTATAAGTTACTGACAGTATAGTTGTTGTAGAATTTGTTTTGGTTTTTCAGGATAATTTTTCGATGCTATATTGGCAAACAAACTGCTGTTTCAATATAAGGAAATTACTACCCCATCATTAGGAAGTTACTACCCCGTTCAATCTATACAATGCAATTATTTTTATACAAATGTTGAAAGAATATGTAACCTTTTATAACTCATTGTTATTATGAAATTTTTTTTACCGATCAGA
>CALGRQ010000347.1 GCA_937880795.1 uncultured Dyadobacter sp.
TTTCAAAGGGTAGGCAATATCATCCACAATCTGGATTTGCTGATCCTTAGCGCATAAGGTGAAAATTTTCTTAAACCGTTTATTAGATTCTATATCCAACCACTTTAATCCGCCTCGAAGTGGGGTCTGATGTTGCGGCATATCCTTTGCGATGAACTCAATGAAAGCCGGTACACCTGCCTGAGAAGCACTGCCAGACTTTGCATCTGCAGGAATGATGATATCGCATAATACTTTAATGGTGGCTAATTCAGCAACTGTGAAAAATTTCTCTTTCATCAGTTTGGCATCGTGTATAGCTTCTTCTTTCAAACGTCCACCTGGGATCTTAATAGGGGTTTCTGGTGGAGTCTGTAAATCTAATTCCCGTTGTTCTGCCATGGCAACCTGAGGGTTGAGCGCGGCAATACCCAGCGAACTTAGGGTTAGTGCTTTTAATGAATCTCTGCGTTTCATAGTCTTATACTGAAATAACGTTCAGATGATTAAATATTTTTCTGCTTTTTCTGGTCAATGATGTAGTCAGAAGCGCGCCATGCTAGTGCTAGAATGGTCCAAGTTGGGTTTTTATCTGCTTGTGAAACAAATGAACCGCCATCAGCAACAAAAACATTTTTAGCATCGTGAGCTTGTGAGAACTTGTTCAGAGCCGATGTTTTAGGATCATCACCCATTCGAACCGTTCCAACTTCATGGATAATACGACCAGGCGCTTCAATACCATAGTTCCGGTCAGCACCGGGTTTGACGCCACTTGGTACACCACCTAATGCATGGATGATTTCTTCAAAAGTATCATGCATGTGTTTAGCCTGCTTTATTTCGTAGTCGGACCACTTATAGTGGAATCTCAAAACAGGAATACCATATTTGTCGACCACATTAGGATCAATTTCAGCGTAGTTGTCAAAGCTTGGAACGGCTTCACCACGTCCTGCCATACCTATATAAGCACCATAGAACCTGCGGTAATCTTCTTTAAGCGACGCACCGTAACCACCGGCTTCTTTCATAACACCCGCAGCAGTAGGGTACTTGCCGTTCATACCTTCTATACCCGAACCGAAACCGTAGCTAGGCATTCCCATACCTCCACCATATTCGATATGGTAACCTCTTGGGAAATCTAGTTTTTTGTTGTCCAGCCACCAAGGCGTATATACGTGCATACCACCCACACCGTCTTCGTTATAGCGTTTCCGATCCATAAGATGGGGTAGGAAAGCGCCACGAGAAGCTCCGGTAGAGTCGTGCAAGTAATGTCCAATAACACCACTTGAATTGGCAAGTCCATTGGGGTGTCTAGCCGACTTAGAATTTAGCAACAAACGAGCAGACTCACCTGCACTGGCTGCAAGAACTACAACTTTGGCCTTGATTGTATGTTCAGTCAATGTAATACGGTTCACATAAGAAACCCCTGTTGCCAAACCAGTATCAGGATCCGTTAAAACCTCGCGAGCCATAGCGTTGTTAATCAACGTTACATTACCCGTTTTTACAGCTGGTATAACCAGTACAGAAGATGACGAGAAGTCGGCATATGCCTGGCAAGCTCTACCGCATTGGCTGCAATAAAAGCAAACGCCGCGTTGATCGTTAATTGGTTTTGTAAGAATAGACAGCCGGGAAGGAATTACCGGAACGTTCGCCTTTTTACCTGCTTTTTGTATGAACATTTCATGCAAACGTGGCTTTGGTGGAGGGAGGAATATTCCGTCAGGCTCATTATCCATATTCTCAACCGTACCGAATACACCAATAAGCTTGTCGACCTGGTCATAATACGGCTTCACATCGTCGTAGCCAATTGGCCAGTCGTCGCCTAGTCCATCTATACTTTTTCTTTTAAAATCCTTAGGACCAAACCGAAGGGAGATTCTTCCCCAGTGGTTAGTACGGCCTCCTAGCATACGTGATCTGAACCAGTCAAACTGTGTTCCATTTTTACGTGTATAGGGTTCGCCATCAATTTCCCAACCTCCCCAAGCGGCGTCAAAATCACCAAAAGGACGATGATTTCCGGCACCACGTCGTGGTGACTCCCACGGCCATTTTAACTGCGTAATATACTTAGGATCAGCAGGATCAAAATAGCCACCTGCTTCCAATAGAGCTACCTTTGCTCCGGCTTTTGCAAGCTGATACGCAGCCATACCACCTCCAGCACCCGAGCCAATAATGCAAACATCGAAGACTGTTGGTTGTTCTTTGATTTGAAACATAATCAGGGTTTGTTTAATACTATTTATTCATTAAATGTAAACATAGATAAAGTATCAATAATACAATTATCCGATTTTGCCAATTATTTAAAATTAATCTAAAATAAGGGGCGGGGTTTTGAGCC
>CALGRQ010000348.1 GCA_937880795.1 uncultured Dyadobacter sp.
AGTTGAAATAGGCTATTGCAAAATGCCGTGTTAGGGTCCAACTTTGCGTTAAAAGCATACATAATGTCAAACGAGTTATTGGGGTTTCAATCTTACAGAATAATGTTACTGGATGACCATGAATTGTTTGGTCAGTCATTGATATTGATGCTTCACAATCTAGTGCCAGGAGCGGAAGTAAGCTATTACAAGAATATAGAAGAAGCCCGCAGAGAGTTGTCCAAAAAGGTATATCATTTTCTGCTTACCGACCTGGTTGTTAATAGCGTTGATTTGCACGAGCAGATCAGGGCGATTAAACAGACTTTTCCCTCCTTATTGATCATTATCGTTAGTGGAATAACCGAGTTGCGCACCGTGAAGCGGAGTGTTGAACTCGGTGTTAATGCCTATGTTTCTAAAATGGCAAGCCCGTTCGAGTTGAAGCTAGCCTTGGAAAGGGCAATGGCCGGTCGCAAATTTATAAGCTCGGACCTTAGTGCTGAAATGCTCTCCAAAGATGGGCAGGTAGTAGATTCTACCTTGACGCAAAAGGAATTGGAGGTTTTGAAGTTTATTGCCGCCGGAAAAAATGTGAGAGGAACTGCTGAGATGATGTCTATAAGTCCATTTACGGTGATGGCCCATCGTCGAAATATTATGAAAAAACTGGAACTACATTCGGCAGCGGAGTTGGTTGGTTATGCCTATAAAAATAACCTGATTTAATGCGGTTTAAGGTATAGGGTTAGCGCGTTTAGCAATAATAAGTCGATGTGTTTCCAAAGGGAAATTTTCAATATACCTGTCGGTAATATGATTTTATATTAATTTTTATAGTATTGATAATTAGATGATTGATAATATTTCGTGCTGATCACTCGTACTGAAATAGGGGGGTCTGTTATTTCTGGAACGATATTTTACATTGGTATTATATTAGCCTAATATGGTTATTATTTGATATGGACAGAGCAGGGTATAGCAACTGTCATTTTTATGTTTTTAGTTAGAAAAATTGATTTACCTGGTTTCTTTTGAAATGGTATGCTTAGAATAGCGGTTGTTGAAGATTATGTGATTTTTAGGTTGGGGTTAAAATGCTTACTGAGTGAACATTTTGACGAACTAGCCATGTTTGAAGCTTCTCATGCCGATGATTATCAGCACGGCGTAGCTGAATTTAAACCTGATGTTCTCATATTGGGGTTAAGCCCTTTGAATCGGGTTAACGTTTTTTTACTCACTGAAGAGCTAAGAAAACTATTGCCCGAAATTCCAATAATTATTTTCGATGTGATAGCGGATTACAACCACGCTATGCGTTTTATGAGGGGTGAAGCCAATGGTTATCTGTCTAAAATGGACCAAAGGGAGGAACTCTTGAATTGCATAGATACCGTGCGCAGCGGGAAGAATTATGTATGCGCGGCTATTCAGGAAAGTATTATTCAGCATATGTTTAAGGAGAAGCCCGCCGGTGGTGTGCGAAAAGAATTATCAACCCGCGAAGCCGAGATTGCCAACTTTATAGGCGATGGTGCAAAAACATCTACAATCGCAGAAAAGTTGGGATTGAAATCGTCAACGGTTAGTACGATTAAGGCTAAGATCTATCAAAAATTAGGCGTTAGTAATGCTATTGAATTGAGACAAAAGATTAAAGAATTGGAAGATGTGTAGCCGCTTAGCGTTTTATAATTTTATAGGTGTTTCTTTTTTCCTGATTTTCAATGAGAAGTATGTATCGGTTGGTTTGAGTTCTTGGCATCAAAATGTTTATTCTTAGCATGTGTTATGTCGTTGAGCAACAATGACTTTTTGATTGGTAATCCCATTCTTGTTTATCCTTCTTGAAGTATTGTTCTGAACCAATATTGGTTATAAGGAATACCTGGTAAGCATCTCCATCCTGTGGCATCCATATAGCTATTACAACTATTTGTTCATGACCTGAAAATTTTCAATATATATACTGATAATAGCCTCGATGTTCTACTGATGAGGTACTTTTGGAATGGCTAGCACAATAATTTTAATAGTTTATCCAAATCAAATTATTGTCTATATGCCAACTGCACTGAGTAAATTCAAGTACATTCTTCTGGTAGTTTTAATAGCACTGGTACAGTCCTGTGGAACAAATCCTGTGGAAATGTCGAAAGAAGAAATTGTGAAAGCGTTGAGTGCAGGAAATACCTATAAGGAAATGCTTTCTTTCGCAGCACAGGCAGGAGTTAATCCAGAAAAGTTTGTTTTGAAAGAGGGCCGTGCACCCATTTTTGAACTATTAGAGGAGGTAGCATATGGGCATAAGCCTTCTTTGAAGTATCTTGAAAAAAAGGTGGCGGCAGACACGAGTCTACTACGTACCGTCGCTGAATCTCTTGTGAACGGAGAATCGATAGAAAAGGCCATGCTTGGGTTGGAGCCAGTATATCCCGTTTATCAAAATCTTAAAATACATTATAACAGGTTGTTGAATGAGAAAAAGTCGGACAGTGCGGCTTTGGTTTCGGAGTCTCTAAATGCCTATCGATGGATTCGCCGCCAGTCGCAAAATGCACCACGTATCGTACTGGTCAATGTCCGTGGAGCCTACTTAACCGGAATGGATTCGACAGGAAGGGAAATACTTACCATGAAAACGATCGTAGGTAAAAATGATACACCAACGCCGACCATCGATACATACGCTACAAGCATAGTGACTCATCCTTACTGGAATGTACCTAAAAGCATAGCTATAAAAGAGATCCTGCCAAAGGTATTGGCAAATTCATCTTATTTGAGTAAAAATAAAATTGAGATTATAGACGGAAAAGGTCAGGTTATTGATCCGGATGAAGTGAATTGGGAGGAGTTATCAAAGGATCATTTTCCATATCGGTTTCGGCAGGAAACTGGTGAAGACAATTCACTAGGCTTACTAAAAGTAGAAATTAAGAATCCTCTTGCGATCTACCTGCACGATACGAATGCCAGGTATCTGTTTAATACAGCCAACCGATTCAGAAGCCACGGATGTGTACGTGTGCAGCAACCCACGGAGCTAGCTAACTTTATGGCTGGTGAAAAATTACTGACCAGTGATTTTCTAACCGAGCCAGATAGACTCACCCGTCCACCGAAGTGGAATAAACTCAAACAACGCATTCCCGTATTTTTGTTGTATCTGGGAGCGGACTGTAATGAAAAAGGGGATATTCTTTATTTCGATGACGTATACAAGAAGGGAGCAGCCTCGGCCTGATTTTCTTCTTGTTGATTAAGACCCGCTAGCAACGTAGAGGATTTTAAATATTTCTGATCCATAGAATAGATAAATAGTCCTGCACCGTTGTATAGCATGTTAATTAGCTTTTTGCTGTCAGCCAACGAAACAGCCGGGCATCCTTGGCTTCGCCCCAACCGACCCGTGTTTTTGATAAAGTTTTCGCTCACATAATCAGCACCGTGCATGACGATAGCCCTTTCAAATGCGCGGTCGTTAATGCCCTTTTCTACACCTTCCAGCTTCAATGAAAGTCCGTGCTTGCCTATATACGTGCCTAACGTGCGATAAAAACCAAGGCTGGATTGGTAGGATGAATTGGTATTCGAGAATTTTTTTGCAAACTCCTCCCCGGAATTTCTTCCATGTGCTACATAAGTATGCATCAGTATTTTTTTCTCGATGAGGTCTATCACATATAGTCGCTTATTTTTAGAGGACTGGCTAAAATCTGCAATAGCCATTATCGGATTGTGAAGATTCATTTTCTTAAATCCATACCAAGCCGCGTGAAAAGCACCTTTGGATAAACCTTTTTCGCTAAGTTGCAGTGAATCATATAGATTTGCCCATTCGCGCGTAACAACCGAAGGTTGTTGTCGAGTTTTAATAGAATCGGTTTTTGGAGATTCTGATAAGGAATGTGAAATAGATTGTCTGAAACCAAATAGCGTAACCAGTGAAACCACAACAGCAACCAATACAACCTGAACCTTTGTCATGAGAAGATATTTAGTGAAAAATCGCAAACAGTACAGATGTTTTCGATAGACTCATCTTAAAGAAACGATGTGAAAACAGTAAAGTTGCACATGGATATCAATTTAAATGGCTTATGAGTATTGATTAACAGTTGGTTACATTTAAATGGTTCCCTGAATGTCAATTACAATTGCATGGTACAACATAAGTGGCTGAAAAATAGGTAAGATTTTCAAGGAAGAAAGTTGTTTGCATCGGCGGATGTTATTGTCTACAATTCGCTATGGAGGTTGGACACGATAAATATACAGCACACGAAATGAATCCGATTTTTGTAATGTTAAAATATTGAAATTATGATAGATAGACAGTATCCGATTGGGCGCGTTTTACTTCAGGCCGACTATACAACGGATGAAATGAATGAAATGATTGAGAAAATTGTGGCAACTTCGGTTAAGTATCGCGGATGTGTAGAAAATTTGTCGGAGGAAGCCTTAGCCAAAACGTATCGTGAAGGAAGTTGGGATATCCGTCAGATCGTTCATCATGTAGCGGATATTGCTCTGCTTCATTTTTTTAGAATGAAAAAAGAGATCACAGAACCTGGATCCGAGATGGCGGTGATTCATATGGACGAATGGGCTAAAACTGTGGATGCGCAGCAATATCCGGTAGACGACTCCCTGTTGATGTTGGCCAGTATCAGTAATCGATACGCCAGCTTAATTCGTTCGTTAACGGAAGATCAATTACAGCAATCTTATTTTCATCCCGTACGGCAAATCAGGATCACCCAAAAACAAGCGGTGGCAATGTCTGCATGGCATCTAGAGCATCATTTGGCTCATATTAAATTGGCTTTACAATAATCTTTGGTTCCTGATCGCGTAATGAGGTCAGAGAATGGATCGGATCTCATTACGCGCTGCTCTAACTAGACCTTAATATATGCTTCAATTTGTCACCAGTGCGTCCCAGTTGATTCATACCTTGCTGAATAAATTCACCCGTTCGCTCAAATTCGGCACTTGGGTTTTGCGAGAAATTTGAACTTAAATCAGGATACATCAATAGGTAATTGTAGTCGGCAAAGTACTTGGCCAAATGCCTAGGTACCTCTGCCAGGCCTTGGTGGTAGCTCGTATTACCCGGTCTGGCCGAAATAACAATAAAGAGATCCTCTTTACTTACATCCCGTGCCAAGATCAAAAAGTCATTCCAGTTGTCGAATATGGTGAATTTGGCATCGGGACCCTTATTTTCCTGATTTTGTCGGGTAATCATTTTAAGGGTAGGTGAGGAGCTATAATAGTGAATATCACAATTGAGTTGTTTAGCAATGGTGGTAATTCGTTCCTGCAAAATAGGGAAGGAAGGTTCATTTTCAGCACCATCCGGACAAACAACCGTCATATTGCGAATGGTGTTAAGCGGCTGCCTTCCATGTATAAGATAAATGATTTGCGAGCATTTGTCCAGTAAGTTCCGGGACTTTAATCCTGTCACTGTTCTGCCCAGATCATCATTTTTTTGTTGTCCAATGATG
>CALGRQ010000349.1 GCA_937880795.1 uncultured Dyadobacter sp.
AGAGATGCGGTTGACTATAAAGGACCTTGATAAGGAATACGAGAAAACAGAAGAGAAAAAATATGATCGCAGGGATATAGGCGACTATCGATTCATTGTTGGGAATTCGTACCTGTCGTACGACAATAAGCTTTCATACTGGAAAAATCTGTTGATCAAGTCATATTACAACCTGAAATTGGTGGGTGTGCAGGAAGGCGTCAATTATGGTTTGGATGAAAGTAATGTCATATACGAGAAGTACCCGTTGGTTTATGAGCCTATCAATACCTACCCCATGGAACGGATAGCCAAGCACACAAAAGAAGAATCTTAGAGGAATATTTAATTATAAAAAATGGCT
Organism: uncultured Dyadobacter sp.; assembly: GCA_937880795.1. Taxonomy (GTDB): domain Bacteria; phylum Bacteroidota; class Bacteroidia; order Cytophagales; family Spirosomataceae; genus Dyadobacter. The sequence goes on from CALGRQ010000349.1 coordinate 344, forward strand.
CCCTATTTTTATACAGCAGGGAGCCATTTTATATATATACCTATCCTGAAACGGTCTTCTATCTTATTTTTTATCAAACATTTGTGGTATACCAATTTTACGGTTGGAAGCCATGGTACTGTCCACGCCAAGGTTTTTCAATATCTCTGTGGTAAGTGTAGATGTGGTATCTCTGGCATATAAAACCACCGGCCACAGATCGCCACCATCCGGATTCAGGTCCATACGAAGTAGAAAAGCATAACCATTTTTTGTTCCGGCAAATACGATGGCGTCGTTCACTTTTTTCTTGATCGGCGTGAATTTCTGATTGAAATAGTTTCGCAGTTCGTTCATCGAATTAGTCTGAAACTCTTCATAGGAGGTTTTTAAATTCTCCAGTTCTGTGGCTTTGTCTTTTAAAATGGAGTCACTGGTTTGCGCAGATGCGAGTTTTTCAAAGGCCGTTCTTTTGGTTTCAAAATCATCGAATTTGCTTTTCAGGATTTTATCATACTGTACACTTTTTTCATTGATTTCCTGATTGAGCTTTTTAAACTCTGGGAGATTGGATAGAATATACTGCTGATCGACATGGCCGATTTTCAGGTCCTGTGCCTGAATGTTACCTGTTAAAAGACAAAAGCAGACCCACGTTAAAAGAGAAGAAAGTGTTGGCATACGGCTCAATGGGATTAAAGAGTTGAAACTTTCTTGTGAACGTAACTCGTTGATATGTATTGTGTTAAAAAATGTTAAAAGGTGGGGTGTTAAGTCTTTCGCTTCTTCTTTCGTGCAGAGGGGAAAAGCACATTGTTTAGTATCAACCGATAGCCCGGTGAGTTGGGATAGAGGTTCAAATCCGTGGGCATACGTCGCCCTCCACCTCGTCCTTCGGGATCATGCCCGCCGTAGAATGTCCATTGCCCGCGCCCCAATTCTCCATAAATATAGCGATCGGAATTGGTGCCGGTACCCATCACCATTTTTGTTAAAGGCCGTTGTTTGGCCGAAAAATTCGCGGATAAGATTTTCATGATTTTGAACCAGCATGGCGGGAATGACATCCCATTTGGCCGAAAAATCAAATAGTGAAAAGTAAGATTCACCATCACCATATGAACGCCAACGTCCTGCGGAGGAATTGATATCTGAAAAGGCCATGCCTTCGTAGTCATCCAGCTGCAATTTGAAGTTGTGAAATGCCAGCGTTTGGTCAAAATCGAGCCGTGACTGAGCATCCGAGTCTATGCCATCACCGTCCAGTTGATCTACAATGTCAATCCCCTCTGCTGAGAGGGCTATATCGAAGGTTTCCGCACCGGAGCACATGGCAAAAAGAAAACCACCCCCTGCACAAAATTCTTTGATCAGTTTGGCCACAGCGAGTTTCATATGTGGTACTTTGCGGTATCCGTAACGAGTCGCAATTGCTTCCTGGGCCTTGACGTCTGCTTCGGTTGTACGACGCATATTTCGCCCAAACTGGCCTGTGAAATCTTCGTGATGGAGGTGCAGCCAGTCATATTTTGGAAGATCACCTTTCAGAATTTCTTCATCATAGATCACCTCAAATGGTATTTCGGCATATTTGAGCACGAGTAAAACAGCATCGTTATCCTCGAATTGGGAAGGACTAATTTTAATTGGAGAGTACACGGCAATTTTAGCAGCCTTATGAAGTTTTATCACGTCCATGTTGGCATCCGGCCGCTGTATATCTTGGAGGAGTTGCTGTTTGTGAGCATCGGATATGATCTCATACGTTACAGCCCTCAGTGTACATTCTCTTTCCAGTGTTGAGCTATATTGAATTAGAAAACTGCCTCCACGGTAGTTTAGCAACCAATCTACATCCATATTACTATGGAGCAACATATAGGAAATCCCATAAGCTTTTAAATGATTACCTTGAGTGGCGTCCATGGGTATGAGCAGAAAGTTAGCCACGCAACTGGGAGCCAACAAGACCAATAGCAATAATGGAGGCCAAACTCTCATATGCAATATGGTTTTGGAACTTACAAAACTCAGGGAAGTTGTCCCAACTCAAATATAGTCATTTTTTTAGTATATAGTTGATAATGAGGTTGATTTGATATTTTAAACGTGTGCCCAAGATCTCAAATTAACTTAATCGAATCGTATGCTTAAAAGGAGTAAAGCCTGTCAGAAAAACGGTTGGGGAGTCCATAGGTGGTACTGCTCCGCGCAAAGCGATGTTTTTATGTAATGCCAATCCCGGTCCGAACGTAATGGTGTCTGTGCCTACGGTATAGCTTCCTGTTCCTTCCTTCAAAAGCCAGGAATCTTTTGTACCTTCCACTTTTGTAACTCCCTTCAACTCGCCCCCCGTTCGGAAGATCAATTCGAGTGCAGCCGGAACGCGCTCGGTTCCATTGGTTGTAACTTCAATCTGAATTCCATCCGAAGTTTCCTTAATATTGATATGCGTTTCCAAATGCTGTATTTCGCTTTGCGGGCGATTCGCTTTGGGCATTTTTTCCCAGTCTCCATCAGGTGCAATACCGTTTTTTGGATAAGGTTGCCAATACGGACCATCCAATTTCTGGGTTAGCTCATAAACCGCTCCGTTCACATTGACTTTTTCAGTCTGGAATTGCCCCTTACCAAAAAACGAGGATGCGAAGCGTATACCTTGAAGCACCGCATTACCCTTCATAAAGGTGCACCATACTGGGTTTTGAGCAATAATGGTAGCGTCGCGTCGATTTCGGCGAATACGTACCAAGCCCGAATGTGGGAATGCCTTTACGTAATTCAGCGGTAATGCAGAAGCCGGAGGCAAGGGCTCCCAAAGGGTTGAATCGGTCAGGTAATAATCCAGAAAGCCGCCAATTTTGTTACCCGCCGTTTCTTCTATCAGTTTACACATGGCTGCATATTGCGGGTTTTTATCCAGCATAGCCAGGTAACGATAAGGATAATAATAGTTTTCAAGAGTACCTATAACGGCCTTGTCTTGCCTACCCGACGCATCCGTAACAATTTCACCGTTCGGATGTACGTAATAGAGCGTCATGTTGAGATTTTTCCTCACATTTTCCAGCAATTCGGGCTTATTCAAACCTGCGGCAATCGTGATGAGTACGCGGTCGGTGAGTGAAGAGTATATGAAGGTGCTTTTTTCGTTATACTGTCCATCCGAATCGATGTCAATATTCTCAGCCAACCACTCATTTACACGGTCTACATAGCGCGTATCCGGCCACAAGCCATTCAGTTTAGTAAGCGCTGCACTCACCACCCATCGGTGATTGGGTGTATGTACTCCTCCCACGATCAGGGCTTCTCCGGCGTTGAGCAAAAACTTCTTTAATGGTATGAGTACGGTTTGCGCTTCTGCGGCCTGCGAGCGTTCGATGAGCACATAAGACATCGTTAACCGTTTCACTAAGAATCCGGTATCTGGTGTAGAGTGAAAATTGGTAGATAGTAAATCAATGGTGCCGTCGCTGTGCTGTATTTTTAGAAGATACAAGACGGCCAGTCTCATTCTGTCCAATACCGGAGCAGACTGGTAATGGGCAGAGCTAGGAGAGGAGATAGCCATTGCACCCGATTGTATTAGACCTGACGTACTGTGGGGGTTAACGATATCGAAAGCATCTTGTACGCCTCCAAAATTAGGGCTGGATATGTCCGAGATTTGAAGTTTTAATACCCTCTCGAGGCCGGTATCGTTTCGTTTTACAAGGTCAATAATCCATTGCGGCATTTGAAGATCATTCCTTTTGCTAAAACCAAATGCAGCAGAACTTAAAATGGGCAATGCGCAAAGCGCTGATCCACTGAGTGCGATGAATTTTCTTCTTTCCATGGGTAATATTTTTAATGTAAAAGTAGCCTTTGGGGCAACGCTACTCCTTCGGATGTTTACATACTTACTTAAAAAGGGCACAAATTTGCTTGTATAGCCAGTATACGGCTATAAATGGGAACGTGACAATGGCACCGACCACAGCGGCAATGGCCATAACGACGGCCATGATGGATCGGAGGAAAAGATCGAGCAAATGATGCATAAATAACAATGAGGGTTGGCAAATTACTGAGAGGTGGGGAAAATAAATCACCAAATTAATGCGGTATAATATTTGTTTGAAACCATTCTAGTTGGTCGAATTGTAATTTTTTAAATTATTCTAGCCATGAAAAGTTCAGCAAAGATTCTATTTAATATTGGTAAAGCATGGGTTGCGTTGATATTGTTCATCGCAATGGTGCTTTCAACGATCATTTCACTACCATTTGTCATGTTTGGCAAATTTGTAGATGTTTATAATATATATCGAATAAAATCGCACAAAAATCCGGTTACCTACTTTTAGAAATTACAGAAAACAGGTTATTCCCGGCGTCAATTCATAGTACTACCTTCCATATCAGCTCATACCTGTACCGGCCAACCTCTTGGAGAGTGTATGGCCGGTATTTTTTTTGGTTGGGCATAGGTACTTCATTAATTTTATTATTTACTTTGCAATGCAAAGTACTTTTAAAATGAGGTTAAATCTAAAATATTTATATACTGCTGTTGTACTTCTAGTGATGGAAGTGCTGATCGCACTTTTTGTAAGAGATGCCTTTGTGAGACCTTATGTAGGTGATTTTTTGGTAGTTATATTGCTTCACTACCTCGTAAGGGCCTTTACGCCATGGAAATGGACGTGGGTAGCCATCGGAGTACTGGGGTTCGCCTATATGATGGAACTTGGTCAGTATCTAGAAGTCCGAAAAGTACTGGGTTTTGAGAAAAGGGAATGGATAGGGGTAATGATGGGCACCCGTTTCGAATGGGAAGATATGCTTGCATATACCTTGGGACTTGGCGCGGTAGCCTTGTTGGAAAGAAGAAAATAAGATTAATAGTCATGAAATATTTTGTAAACGAAGATTCCGTGGTACGGCAAATCTGGGGAAAGGCCGATACTATACTTTTCATTTTTGCAGGAGCTTCTGCCGAATTTGCTTTAAACAAAGCGGTTGATTGGCTTTATTTTACAGGAAAACTACCCGCGGACCCGTTGGGCCGTTTGTTTTCAACGGTCGCCTACGCCCGACTCATCGTTTTTTCGAGCGAAGAAGACGCGTTGCGCTCGATTGATAAAATTGCCGCGATTCATCAGGGTGTGGAACAGGCGAGGGGGAGACGTATTCCCGACTGGGCTTATCGTGATGTATTGTTTATGCTCATCGATTATTCCATTCGTTCATTTGAAGTGTTGGAGCGGAAGTTGACCAGGAAAGAAAAACAAGAGCTTTTTGACACTTTTTATAGCGTGGGCTCCCGTATGGGTGTTTCGGGCTTACCCGAAAACCTGGATCACTGGGAACGTATGCGGGCGACACACTTGCAGGAAAATCTACTTGCGAGTCACTTTACGGATGATTTATACAAGCAATACCGTAAGCACCTGGGCGTGGGTCGCTACCTGATGCTTCGGGAAGTACAGGTGATGGTCGTGCCAGAACGGGTAGGCAGGTTATTGAAAATGCGAAAATTTTCGCTTTTAACTCCTGTTTTAACAGTATACAAGCTGGTGAGGTGGTTTGGTCTGGAAAAGTTTTTCCGAAATGCATTGTTGCCTTCAAACTATCTTGATGAGGTTGTGGCATTGGATAAGCCTGAGGTAAGCATGAGTCACCTGTAATTTCCCTTGGCGTGTAGCAGAGCCAGGATTTCATTTTGTAATCTGTTGATTTGAGACAGTCCCCAACTGTCGGGCACTACTTTCTCAAACGTAATTTGTCCTAAATCCCCCCTGTAATTGTTTTCAAGCCCCTCACCGTTAGGTCGTTTATTGCTATATTTTTGTAGTGGTTCATTCATTTAACTACTATAAAGAAAAGCGTTATGGGAAAAATTATTGCGGCGATCAACATGACTCTGGATGGTTTTTGTAACCATGATGCCGTGGAGGCAGATGAAGAAACGCATCAGCATTATGCCGATCTGTTAAGCAGTGCAGAAGCCATTCTTTTTGGAAGGATTACTTTCGAATTGATGACGTATTGGCAAATTGTGGTAGAAAATCCGACTGGCGAAAGGGGGATGGATGAATTTGCCAGAATCATTGACAAGATTCATAAAGTGGTATTCTCCCGTACCTTGCAAAAGGTTGATTGGGGCAATACTGAACTGAAAAGGAAATTGAGTAGGGAAGAAATCCTGGCACTCAAACAGACCGTAAAAGGAGATATTTTGGTAGGCAGCCCCAGTATGATCGTGGCTATGACACAACTTGATCTCATTGACGAATATCAGATCTGCGTGCACCCGAAGATATTGGGCAAGGGATTGCCATTATTCAAAAATATAGAGGACAGTGTTTCGTTAAAACTCCTTCGAAATAAAACATTTGAATGTGGTGCAATTGTTCTCTATTATGAGCGTCTGAAAACCTGAGCCCTGCATTGAATATCGTTTCTACTTTAACATTCATATTACAGCTATCATAACTTTTTTAACCTCACTATCCCTTTTTTTCAAGAACTTCATTTTTTATAAATTCGGATTCGGTTCTGAGAAAATTTAACAGGCTTATGTCCATATTGTCGGTGAGTGGAAGACTGAGATTAGTGGCTCTGAATAAATCATACTGACAAGGATATTCGGCCTATTCCAACGTGTATTGAAAAGCGTCAATGATTCTGTTTTCACGGTTCGTTTTTACAATGAGGATATCGTGAAAGTTTTGTATACTGTCCTTCAAATCATCTCCGGGGAAAATCGTTCCTAGTCCTTTAAATGGTGCTACAAATTGGTAATAGTTATAGCGACCACTCACTGGTTCAAAAATTTTTCGTAGCGATGTAGAGTCTTTCCGGAAGTGGTCAATATTGTGCAGCTGGTGCATGTTAAAGTCAGCGTTTACAGCCTGTTTTTTTAGTTTATAAATTTGACCTTCTTGAAATCCGCTCGGCTCGTCATATTGTTGGGATGAAAAGACTATTCGCAATGTTTCAGATTGGCAAGAGCATAACCCTCATGAAAGGATACTGGATAGAGAAAGTAGTATGAATTGTTTCATTTTGTATTTAGTAACTAGCATAGCTTATTTTACCGCCAGTTTATTTTTTAGTTTCAGGCCGTATAGTCTGCTCATATTCGAAAAGATAAACATTAGTATCCTATTTTTTAGGGCTCTTGTAGAATAAAAGAAATTGAACTGATGTATTAACTGGCTGAGTAAATGCGATATGAAGAATTTGAAACAGCTATTGGAATACCGATCAACCAAGAATGGATAACAGAAGAGAATTTTTAAAAAAGGCTATGTTGCTTACAGGCGGCATGGCGTTGACCGAATCTTTGCATGCGAGTATCGTAAAAGCCATGCAGATTGACCCTGCAAATGGCAGCACATTTGCCGATGCGGAACATGTCGTTTTTTTGATGCAGGAAAACCGGTCTTTCGATCACATGTTTGGCTCTTTGCAAGGAGTTCGTGGTTTCAATGACCCAAGGAGTATCAACCTCCCGAATGCCAATAAAGTATGGATGCAGACCAATGCAAAAGGTGAAACCTATACACCTTTCCATTTGGATATTAACAACACCAAAGCAACCTGGATGAGCGATTTGCCGCACGGCTGGTCGGATCAAACGGATGCCCGTAATCATGGTCATTATGATCAATGGTTGGAATCGAAGAAGTCGCCCCGAAAGGAGTACAAGCACATGCCGCTGACTTTGGGTTACTACAATCGTCAGGATCTTCCTTTTTATTATGCCCTGGCCGATGCTTTCACCATATGTGATCAAAACTTTTGCTCGGCACTGTCGTCGACAACGCCCAACAGGGTTCATTTTTGGTCGGGAACATTACGGGATCGAAACGATCCCAAACATTTCGCCCGGGTCTATAATGAGGATACCAAACCGTGGAATTTGGCGCATTGGAAAACCTTCCCGGAACGTTTGGAAGACCTGAAACTTAGTTGGAAAGTATATCAGAACGATTTATATAAACAGGGATTGCCTCCTGAAAAGGAAAGCTGGCTGGATAATTTTGGAGATAATACCTTGGAAAACTTCGGACAGTTTCATGTGGATGCCTATCAGAAAGAAAAGTATAATACGCTGACCGCAGAACAAAAATCGCTGCACGATCGGGCATTTACGACCAATAAAGAAGACCCGGACTATCGGGACCTTCAAACGATATCTTATCAGGATGAAGGTGAAAAGCGGGAGTTAGATATTCCGAAGGGCGATGTGTTGCATCAGTTCAGGGCCGATGTGAAGAATGGAAAACTGCCACTGGTTTTCTGGCTGGTGCCTTCCGGGAAGTTTTCTGATCATCCGGGCCACCCGTGGTATGGCGCATGGTATATGAGTGAAGTCATCAATATACTTACCGAAAATCCGGAGGTATGGAAGAAGACTATTTTTGTATTGACATACGATGAAAATGACGGATATTTTGATCACGTACCTCCGTATGTGCCACCGCATCCGCACGAAAAGAACAACGGAAAGTTATCTCCAACTTTGGATGCACAAGCAGAGTACGTGACGAGCCTGGACCAGCAGAGTAATAAGGCAAAGGGACGTATAGCACCCATAGGATTGGGGTATCGCGTGCCGATGATTATCGCATCGCCCTGGACACGCGGTGGATGGGTGAATTCCGAAGTGTTTGACCACACCTCGTCCTTACAGTTTTTAGAAAAATTCATTGAGAAAAAATTCAAGATGACAACCTTCGAAAGTAATATCAGTGCATGGCGTCGAGCGATATGTGGTGACCTCACCTCTGCATTCAGACCCTTCGATGCCAAGAAGG
>CALGRQ010000350.1 GCA_937880795.1 uncultured Dyadobacter sp.
ATGCTTAGCCATCGGAATTTGATTGCCAACGTAGAGGCAGTGAACGAATGGCTGATGTCTAAAATGAAAACCTCCAACCATGAAGGTCCGCTCAGCATGGTGGCAGCGTTGCCTTTATACCATGTCTTCGCCATGACCATTAATGCATTATCCGGTCTTAAATGGGGTGCGCTGAACATATTAATCACCAATCCACGTGATATTCCCGGGTTTATCAAGGAGCTAAAAAAATTCAAAATCAATATATTCCCTGGTCTCAATACCCTATTTAATGGCTTATTGAACAATCCCGAATTTAAAAACGTCGATTTTAGCGGATTAAAAATTACCATTGCTGGCGGTATGGCCCTGCAAAAAGTTGTTGCAAGTCGCTGGGAAGAAGAAACGGGTTGTATCCTTGTGGAAGGTTATGGACTTTCAGAAACATCTCCGGTACTCTCTGTAAGCCCTTTAAATGGGAATCATCGTTTGGGGACCATTGGGGTTCCTTTTCCAAGTACGGAAATGCGTATACGAAGTGATGATGACACTTGGCTGAAACCTGGTGAAAGAGGAGAAATATGCGCCAAAGGCCCGCAGATTATGCTGGGCTATTATAACCGCCCTGATGAAACAGCCAAGGTGATCTTCGAGGATGAAAGTGGACGGTGGTTCCGTACCGGGGATATAGGCATTGAAGATCCTGATGGATTTTTCAAAATTGTGGATCGTAAGAAGGACATGATCCTTGTTTCGGGCTTCAATGTATATCCCAATGAAGTCGAAGCTGTGGTTACGCAATGCCCAGGCGTCCTCGAAGTGGCGTGCGTTGGTATTCCCGACGATAAAACTGGTGAAATGGTGAAAGTCTTTATTGTTAAAAAAGATCCTAACCTGACGGAAGAAATCGTTCGAAATTTTTGCAGGGAAAATCTAACCGCATACAAGTGTCCCAAGCAAATTGAATTTAGAAGCGAGTTGCCAAAGACCAATGTGGGTAAGATCCTACGACGTGCGCTGCGTGATGAAGAATTGGAGAAAAGAAACGCCTAGTCGTATTACTGAAAGCAAAAATCGTTTCTCCAATATGTAGTCTAAAATTTTTGTACAATAAGCCCGTAGACGGACCTCTACGGGCTTATTGTATATATTCTGCATCGCATTGTAACCATCAACCTTCATAAGGATTTACCCTAAAACACGGTTTTGGGCAAGGCATTTAGTATATTTATCCAAACAAGTACTCAACCTTGAAAGTAAAATGTTATGAATTTGTACAAAAAAACACTGGTTCTTCTACATGGTCATGGAATGGATGATACCATATGGGACTATCTGGATGCAACGTTAAATGATTATTTCACGATTGTACGACCAAACATTTCTCTGTACACGTCGTGTAAGTCGGTAGAGGAGTATGCCGATGAGTTACACCGTTTTTTACTGAGTTCCAACATCACCAAGCTTACACTGATTGGCCATTCTATGGGTGGCTATATTGCCCTTGCCTTCGCTGAAAAATATCCCGATTTATTGGAGGGGTTTGGCTTGGTACATTCCACTGCCTTTGCGGACGACGAGGCAAAAAAACATCAGCGAAATCAAACCATAGATCTGCTCAACAATTATGGAACGCCGTCATTTATAAAAAATACGGCTTCAAATTTGTTCGGGGAAAGATTTAAAGAGTTATTCCCTGAAAAAGTTGAAGCCCACAAACAGCGTTATAGCCAACTTCCTGCACAGGCTTTAATTGCCGGTATGGTTGCCATGCGTAACCGTCCCGACCGTACCGCGGTGTTAGCTTCTATGCCATATCCTGTACTATTCATCATTGGTATGCAGGATAAGCTCATTCCATTCGAAAGCTGTATAAACTTAACCGAATACCCGAAACAAAGCTATCCTTTTATCCTGGCGGAAGCCGGACACATGGGGATGGTTGAAAGACCCGATGCGACTTCCAGAATGATCAGCTGGTACATGAATAAAATTTCTTCGCTCTAATGATTTCAATAATCTAAAATGGGTCAGCAACTGTTAGCAATAACCGAAACTGACTCATTTCATTTTTATCCTCAATTCCAAATGAAACCTCTTACCCCCTCTACACGAAATTCCTGGTACTTACTCTTATTTTTTCTTTTCATCTTAGTTGGTTGCGACAACGACGACAAACCGGTTGAACCGATTGTTCATAAATACCTCGTTGAAAACACGCTGATTAAAGAAATAAAAAAAGAAGACATTCTTAAAGCAAACCCCTTATTCACCGCCTACGTCAAAAACAATATTAAGGTATACAAGGTAACCTATAAGACAAAAAATACCGATGGTACTGAAATTGTCGCCTCTGGGGCAGTCATTCTTCCTGAATCGGATCAGCAGCACTCGATGATCAGCGTACAGCATGGCACCATCACGAGCGAAAATCAGGCCCCTTCTAACTTTGCTGATAATTCCGAAGCAGCAACCTTCGGCTCGGTATTTGGTTCCATGGGATACATCATTGCCTACCCTGATTATATTGGGTACGGCGCTTCAAAGAATCTTCCTCATCCGTACGAACATAGATCCAGCCTTGGTTCCGCTTCTTTAGATTTACTGCGAGCTACTAAGGAACTCCTATCCATACAGAAGGATACAAAATGGGACCAAAAACTATTTCTTGCCGGATACTCCGAAGGAGGATATGCCACTTTATCACTTCAAAAGCGCATTGAAGAAGAAGCTTCTTCAGAGTTTAACCTACGGGCCTCGAGCTGTGGAGCTGGCGCATATGATAAAACAGCTTTCATGAAGGAAATTATAAACAACACCACGCATGGAAATGCCGGATTTAACAGACTATATCTTTGGGTGATGTTAAGTTATGATCGTATATATCAATTGAACAAGCCGTCCAGTTATTATTTCAAGGAACCGTGGGCCGCACAAATTACAACTGCCGCAGCAGACCCCACCCAAGTTCAAATCAATACGAGTTTTAACAATATCCTGACAGATTCCTTTAAAAAGGCCTTAAATGATGGTACTGACCAAGGATTTATCAAGGCGGTAGCAGACAATGATGTGTTTGACTGGAAACCTAAAACCCCCACCCGCTTGTTTCATGGTACGGATGACCAATTGGTATTTTATTTTAACTCCGTAAATGCAGCGGAAGCTATGAAAAAGCAAGGCAGTGCAGATGTACAACTCGTTCCGATTCCGGGAGGTACCCACACCGATCCAAGTACGCTATCGGCTTATCTTTTAGGAACCCTTGGATTCTTTCAAGACCCAAAGTACAAGTAAACCATTATATTTGTAGTCATTATAGTCTATCAAATAACTATGTTTTTATTCCATCATTATATTTATCTGATTACCAATACCTTTTCTGTTAAACATGAGAGGATGACGATACGATGTTGCATGAAGCAATGAATTGTGATTGTTCCCCGTAACATCGTATTAAATCGAATTTAAGTTTACATTATATACGTAACCGCTCATGGCGACACTCCTGGATTTAGTGGGAAATACCCCGCTTGTTGAACTAAAAAGAATAAACCCAAACCCCAACGTTAAACTTTATGCAAAGCTAGAGGGAACAAATCCCGGTGGTAGCGTAAAGGACCGTGCAGCATACGGCATGATTAAAGGTGCCTTAGACCGGGGAGAAATTGGAAAAGGAACCAAACTGATTGAGGCCACGAGTGGTAACACGGGTATAGCCCTAGCCATGATAGCGCGACTCTTCGATCTCGAAATTGAACTGATCATGCCCCAAAATTCCACCCGTGAACGTGTACTGACCATGGAGGCATTTGGGGCCAAAGTTACTTTAACCGAAACCATGGAAGGCGCGCGTGATTATGCCGAAGACAAGGCTTCGCAACAAGGCTATTTCATGCTCAATCAATTCGCAAATCCAGACAATTGGAAGGCACACTACGCCAGCACTGGGCCGGAAATTTGGAATGATACCGAACAAAAGATTACGCACTTTGTTTCGTCAATGGGTACTACCGGCACCATTATGGGCGTTTCTCATTACCTGAAAGAGCAAAACTCCAAAATACAGATTGTGGGTTGCCAACCTACCGATGGAGCAAGCATTCCGGGAATTCGAAAATGGCCTGAAGAATATTTACCTAAAATCTTTGATAGAAATCGGGTTGACCGCGTCATGGAAGTAACTCAGGAACATGCCGTAGACATGACACGCCGATTGGCAAA
>CALGRQ010000351.1 GCA_937880795.1 uncultured Dyadobacter sp.
AACGGCCCGCATATGAGATTTTGATTTAATATCCAGTACTTTCCATTGCGCGGACACTGGACTTGACATTCCCAGGAACGTCCATGTTAAGAGCACAAATAGCGGGTGTTTCCAATAAGAAATGTCAGTATTTGGTTGATTTGGCATGGATTTTTCGTTATTTTGGGGTATATTTAAGTATCATCACACAAAATAAGACAATTCATATGAACAAGAATCAAAAATTTCTCATAGGGTCGGTAGGAGCGTTGTTGACTGGTATAGCGATTGGGTTGTTAGTAGCACCTAAAAGTGGAAAAGAATCTCGTAAGTTGATCAAAAATAAAGCAAATGATTTAAGCGGGAACGCTAAGGATAAATATGAAAAAAGCGTTGAAGAATTAGCCAGCCTTGCCGAAAAGCTTAAAGATGGTTTTTTGAAAAATGTCAATACCGTTAAGGATCGTGCCGGCGTTGTAGCTGACAATGTAAATGATCGCGTGCGCAACGTAGTGAATAACGGATAATACGCTGTTATATCATTATGTAAGGGGTGATTTCAAATTATGAAGTCACCCCTTTTGTATAGTATTCCTTACCTTAGATCAAGGTATTTTGGAGAATATAGCGCTTACGGCATCTACCGCGTTTTTGGTGATTTTTTCATCTTTTTTAGGCAAAATACCTTTTGCTCCCCCTTTCCAAACCATTTTGTTAGACGCAGTTTCTACGAACTCGATAAGCATGGTGCCTTCTTTATATTTTCCAACGGGTACTTCTTCACTCTTCCAGGAATACCGACGTTGGCCTGTATACCTCGGGAGTCCGTCACGTAAGAAATCTGTTTGCCGGGTTTGAATCTCCTCTTGCACGGAAAGTGCCAGATTAATCTTAAGTTCCGGGTCCTGTGCTTCATTTAATCCTCTTTCCTTAAGTTTCGAAGAAAGAGCTTCTTGAATGATTTTTATATTCTTACTAAAAATGGGTGTTGTGGTTTGAGTGACGGCATCCCTTTCGTAAAACCCAAATGTTGAATAATTGGATAGGTTGAATTCTTTTTCACTTTCAGGTTTTAATACTTTATAGGACGACCGACATTGCAAAAAAATGAATACGGAAAAGAACAGGAGCAGTTTTAGGGAGGTTTTCATAGGTGTAAAATTTATTTAAGTTGAGTAAATTTCTACCTGTGCGTGCCTACTATCGCTGGGTAAAGGACGCAAACTTCATAAACAATTTTGCCAAAGGAGCAGGTTGTCCCTGGCGGTATACAAAGGAAAAGTTTCGTGCCATATCAAGCCCTTCCACATCTACAATGGTTAGCCGATCGTCGGACAATTCCTGTTTTACACTATATATGGATAAAAAAGCATAAGTATCTGAGCAGTAGAGGTAATTTTTGATACTTTCGGTGCTGCCCAATTGCATTTGAATTCTTAAATCTTTGGTTGAAAGCCCCAATAGCGCTAAGTGTTCATCAATGATTTCAGAAGTTCCTGAGCCTTTTTCTCGGGTTAGGAATGGGAGTTTTGTCAGATCCTCGGGCTTTAAAGAATGCTTTTTTCCAACATTGAGTGGATGTGTAACCAATACAATTTCGTCTTGCAGAAACGTAGTGTATTTGAGTTCAGAATGGTGTACTGGTCCCTCTACCAGCCCCAGATCAATCTTTTTTTCTATCAATAATTGTTCTATAACCTCCGAGTTGGCGTTGGTCAGTTCAATTCTGATATCTGGAAATCGCTTGTGAAAATGAGCCAGATGGAGCGGAATGACATACTGAGCAATGGTTGTGCTCGCTCCTATATGCAAGATCCCATCCGTTTTGTTTTGCAGTAAATTAATATCAAAATCAAGTTTTTGATATTGCTCAAAGATCAGGTGGGCATGGTTCAACAGCACATCTCCGGCTTGGGTCAATACAATTTGTTTACGGCTTCTATCAAAAAGTGTAGTGGCATATTGCTGTTCCAGCTCCTTGATATGCTTTGTTACTGCGGGTTGGCTAATGTTGAGCTGCTCGGCAGCGCGGTTGAAGTTGAGGGTTTGCGCTACCGTATAAAAAACACGAAGTCGGAAGTCAGCCATTCTTGCTTTGGAATAAGTTGTCTACAGTGGAATTACATTGTTTAAATCGCTAGCGATACACTAACCAATTACACTGCCCAGTTCTTTTGCGGCAGCCATGCTGATACCTTTATAGAAAAGGTATTCCTGCATTACGGCAATCTCCTCTTCTACGCTTTTAGCCAAAATTTGTTGTTGTTGACAAATTTTCATTTTTTCTTCCATCAAGGCTTTTTTTAGCCTTAGTATGTTAATGTATGCGGTCTTGTCTAGCACATCAGTTTCAAACGGGACATATATTTCAAATTTTTCGGACCACAATTCGCTCAATTCATGCTTAGGCGTGAGCCATTCAATCGTCAAGTTACGGATCTCTGGTTCGCGATGATTTAAAAAATACTCCGTTGCTAAAACGCTGTTTCTTGAAATATTTTCGCGGAACAATGTAAGAATATGACTAAATAAAGAATCCTTGAAATTGATTTCTTGGATTTCTCCTAGTACATATTGACAAACTGTGATGCCAGGTTCTAGCTCCTTAGTCCCATATAGAACCAGCAATTTAATAAAGGCCAACTCTTGATAATAAAGTCGAGAATATTGAACGGTGGTTTCTTCCACCTCCGGGGGCCCAAACAAGTCTACAGGTGGGCCATCAAACGGATTGTGCTCCGATTCCACCGCAGGAAAGTTGTCCCCAATTTCTCTCGGTCCTGACGGAATTGCTCCCGTGGAGCGACTTCCTCTATCTTGCTGCTTTTGTGTTTGTTGCTTTCGCAGTAATTTGTTCCCCTCTGTGATCAGCATTTGCTCATCCACCTTCATCATTTCTGAGGTGCGATGAAAGAATACCTGACGTTTGATGGCGTCGGGTATTTTAATAATACTGTTGACCACTTCTCCTATGACTGCGGCCAGGCGGAAAGGGTCGTTGCCGGCATCTTGCAGTAAGGTCTCAGTCTTGAAGGTTATAAAGTCCTTGGATGCCTTTCTTAGATATTCCTTGAATGCTTCGGCCCCTACTTTTCGTACATAGCTATCAGGATCATCTCCGTCTGGGAAAAGAACAATACTAACATTGAGCCCTTCTTCCAAAACGAGGTCCAAACCACGTAAAGCAGCCTTTATACCCGCTATATCTCCATCGTAAAGAATGGTAATATTAGGGGTGAAGCGCCCTATGAGTTTTATTTGTTCTGTTGTAAGTGAAGTTCCTGAAGATGCAACTACGTTTTCAATACCAGCCTGATGGAGTGAAACCACATCGGTATATCCCTCTACCAGGAAGCAATGGTCTTGTTGTCGAATTGCATTTTTTGCCTGATAAATACCATACAGAATTTCACTTTTATGGTATACCTCTGTTTCGGGAGAGTTGAGGTATTTGGGTTGATTTTTATCCGTTTTAAGAATACGAGCACCAAATGCAATTACTTTACCTGCTACATTGTGTATAGGAAAAATAACTCTGCCCCGGAAGCGATCATAACCTCCTGTCTGGCTACCCTCTTTTTGGATTAGTAATCCCGCTTTTTCCAAAACTTCCTGAGAAAACCCCTTACTCAGCGCTTCCTTTGAAAAAGAGTCCCATTGGTCCAAGCTATAACCCAACTCAAACTTTTTCAGGGTAGGAGGTGAGAATCCTCTCTCTCGAAAGTAACTCAACCCAACTGCCTGTCCTTCTTCGTGGTTGTGGAGTTTTTCCTGATAAAAATTTTTGGCATGGTTCAGAACGATATAGAGACTCTCTCGGGCATTTTGGCGAAGCGCTTCTTCGTCGGTAACCTCTTCTTCTTCAACTTCAATACCATATTTGCCCGCTAAGTAGCGGAGTGCCTCACCATAACTGATGGAGTCGACATCCATGACAAATTTTATGGCATCGCCAGCGGCACCACATCCAAAGCATTTATAAATCTGTCTTACCGGATTAACATTGAAAGAGGGAGTCTTCTCATTGTGAAAAGGGCAACACGCCGAATAATTCGCACCTTTTTTCTTAAGGGAAACAAAATCCCCTACCACTTCCACAATATCGGTAGCTTGCTTGATACGGTCGACGGTTTCGGGATTTATGCGCATAAGATAGGTTGGTCCAATTAATCAGGCGAGTAAAATAAGAAACTGCCTCACCAGTTAACAGTATTATTATTGTTTTTGTCCATTTTACAAGCACCAATGTCCCGGTGAAATCAAAATGAGTCAGACAAAGTAAACACATCCTATTCAAATTTTTAATGATCTTGGGTGGCTACGGGCGGATCTGGCTTTGGTTAGGCACTAGATCGATTATGTTGATAAAGGGTTTGGTACGGTTTTTTATTCAATGGTTTTTGTTAGAAAATTTTCATAATTGATTTATAATGAGGATGAACGGTTGATGTGGTTGGCTAGGAGTGCTGGCTATTTTGATTTATAAAAATTATTTGGTGGTTTGAACGGAAGGAGAGAGATGGAGTAA
>CALGRQ010000352.1 GCA_937880795.1 uncultured Dyadobacter sp.
CCCGCCACGATCGTCGGCTTAATCGACAGCATCGATCCGCTTTCGTCCAGTATGATCAGATTGTGTACCTGGTGTTTTTTTTTCCATGATTCCTTCAAATTTTAGTGTAAGGTTGTACTGTCAACAATAGCCTCGCTGGTTGACTTTACAAAGATGCCTGCAACCTGTGCAGTGTATCTGCAGGGGAAATTTTATTTTCAAGCTATATACAACCTACCCTATACCAACACTAAAAAAACTGAAATCATGACTCAGCACCAATTGTTCCTTCCTTCCTTAGTAGCATTCTTCCGGAATCGAAGTAAAACCATCCAGATAATCACGTTCAAACTGGATTTTATCAATATAAAGGCTTGAACTATCCATCTCCTGTAAAAAAACACCGTGCATATCGGTTTGGTGTTTCGAGAAGTTGGTGGTATGTACTACCGATATCGTTCCGAGGAAAGGGTCCACTACAGGGTGGGTGTCTATATAGGCAAATGCCCAATACGGCAGCGTCATATTGTTCACCACCTGCTGCACCGTTGATCCCGCCGAAGTAAGCCAGGAAGGAGTTTCGGGATTCGTTAAAATCGTCAGCAGCACGTTATAGTCCGACTGCCCCTTTACGGCGCCCAATAACCGTTTGATGTCGGGTTCCAAGGTAGGTGCAAACTGGTCCGAAACCATTCGCTCATTGTCGTCATAGCTTTGCGAATTGGCATGATCCAAAAAATAAACCAATGGTTTATCAGTTCCATTAAAAGAAAGCAGGGAAATAAAATAATGCTGACTTTGCAGCAAAGGTTCCAAGCTTTTTAGTTCGGCTACCACCTCCTTAAACCCTTCCATACGGCTTGTCGCAGCGGCATTCATTGTCTGCGTTGAATCCAGGATGATCAGATGGTGTATTTTGGGTTTTGTTTCCATTCAATGAGGAATTTAGGTTGACGAGGTTGGATATAAACAAAAATAAATCGGTTGAAGCATACACCGCTTCGGTTTTCTAAAATAAATATTCTTGCCATCTCTGCAGTGGATCTGCAGAGAAACTTTCTATTTTTGAACGATACCCCAAACCCTACCCTCATGTCTGTCAATAAAAACGCTGTGCTACGCTACCATGCACTGGATCAGTGCTTTTCGAACCCCGTTAAGAAATGCTATATTGATGTTTTGCTGGATGCCTGTAACAAGGCCCTGGCCGAGGCTGATCCAGATAGCGGCGGTATTCAACGCCGGCAGCTATACGCAGATATTAAATTTATGGAAAGTGAGGCGGGTTATGGCATTGCGCTGGCGAAACACAAAGACGGCAAAAAGACCTACTACCGTTATACCGACCCCGGCTTTTCGATCAACAAGCAACCCCTTAACCAGGCAGAACTTGAAAAAGTGAAGGCTGCACTGCACATTCTGGCGCGCTTTAAAGGCATGCCGCAATTTGAATGGGTAAATGAGCTGTTACCCAAAATGGAACAGACGTTCCTGCTCGAAAAAGACACGCATACTGTCATCAGTTTTGATCACAATCAATATCTGAAAGGTATAGACCACCTCGGCCGACTTTTCCATGCCATTCTATACAAACAGGCACTGTGGCTTCGGTATCAGTCGTTCAAGCGGTCGGAACCGAAAACGTATCCGCTACACCCGTATTATCTCAAACAGTATAACAACCGTTGGTTTATCATTGGTCTCGCCGATGACACAAGCCGACTCACGACTTTTGCACTGGATCGGATTATAGATATCCAGGATTCAGAAACGGCCTATACACCCAACACAACCTACGATTTTGACGAATACTTCGAAGATATCATTGGTGTAACCCGCATGGAAAATACCCCCTTGCAAATCATTAAGCTCGCTTTCGACGCCGATATAGCACCCTATATATTATCGAAACCGATGCATGGATCACAAAAAATTGTTTCTACCAACGACCAGGAGCTGGTGATTACCCTGGAAGTGATTCCCAATTATGAGTTACAAACGCTCATACTTTCGCATGGGGAGCGGGTCCGGGTTTTAGCCCCGGCCGATTTTCAGGAGCTGATTCGCCAGAGACTTGCCAAAGCCGCCCATGGTTATAAAGAACCGGTTGCAAGAGAGGTACACTAATCCCCTATAGTTATAGCTCCCGTCAGGCACAGCAGCTATAACTATAGGGGCTTTCTAAGCATGTCCGTTGAAGCTATTTTAACGAGGCAATCAGCCACTTTTCGAAATTTTGAAGTGAATACACTTCGTATTTCTTTACCGACTGTCCGGCTATACGCTGGTTGGCGGGCATTTCGTCTTTGGCTTCCATACCTGCCATCATGGCCTTAATTTCGGTCCCACCGTTGGCGGTAGGGCTTAAAATCACACTCCATTGCCCGGTTACCTTTTTGAGTTCGAAACGCTCCGATTTCACCACATTTAACCGACTCGTCACCAAAAATGCCTCGGGATTTACCAGCTTACCACTTTTAGATTCGGTGGTGAGTTTATGCTGGAAGGAAAGGTCGTCGGACATGATGAAACCGCTGTTCTTATCTACCACTTTTACGTTCAGTCCCTTTTCAGAAACCACGTTGATAAGCTTTTGCCAGACTACGTCTACTTTTTGATCGGTTTGTCCAATGACCGGACCTTGTGGGTAATTTCCTTGTAACGGAACGTGCTTAATACAGCCTGAAGCACACACTGCTAGTATGAGCAGATACTTAAAACTTTTCATGAATGGGAGTAGTGGTTTACGATTTTTTGCAAGGTAGTAATTTGCACTAGTCGTTGTATATGACCTCCCTCGTATTTTTTTGATACCCTCATCACACTTTGGAGTAGAAGCCAAAAGACCCCTACTCAATCGCAATGATTTTCAATCACATACACACCATCACAACACCTTTCCCATGGATTCAAAATAGGGATAAGAAGCCCACATTTTTTTATTACCAATCACATATATTTTTCTTTTGGCGCGGGTTAAAGCCACGTTCAGCATGTTGGGTTTAGCGGAAGCCCATTGCCTGGAGGCTGGTTTGTCCGGCGCACTGCCCAAAACCAGAAACACGATGTCGGCTTCTTTGCCCTGGAATGTATGTATAGTTCCACATTTAACGGAAGGGTTTACCCTACGAAGAGCTTTCGAACAGGCGTCGGCCACTGCTTTAAAAGGTGATATCACAAAGATGCTGGTGGTTATGCCTTGTAGCGACATCATTTTTTCCACGAGTAGCTCTATCTCTTCTGCCACCACCTGTTTATCAACCACCGTAATACCCGCTACATCAAACCAGGCAGAATCGCCCAGCGGACTGTTATAAGGCACATCCTGCCCGGCCTTTACCATTTGACCGTTGTAGGCTATGGTATTGGCCAGATCAAACATCGGACTATTGCAACGGCGGTGCGTACGCAATGGAAGACCAGACCAAATTTTTTCTATTTCTCCTTTGTCCAGCCAGGTACCTAATCCCGTGTTGCGGTCGGCCAGGGTTTGGGCCGAACTCCTTAACGGCGACCATACAGGTTCTGTCTGATATGGTTTGTTCAAAATTTGGCTAAGTTTTTCCGGAATGGTAACCACGGGTTCTATTTGAAGGGGATCACCAATGATGACCGTTCGTGCAGACCGGTATATAGCCCCCACTGCTGACTGCGGAGTGGCTTGTCCGGCCTCGTCCAACAAAAGCCAACCGATACTCTCCTTCGGTAATTTTTCAAAAAGCTTATTTACCGAAGCCAATGAAGTGGACACCACCGGTATACAGAAAAAGAAGGTTTGCCAAAGTCCCGCAGCCAATGAACCAGGCACCTGAACCCGACCGTCCAGCACCTCCATAAAAAGATTGAGGTTGTTCCGCACCGCCTTGGCATTCGCGCAAATGGCATATTCATGCAATTTGAGGCTGGTTAGAAAGATGTTGCTCCGTAGTACATTCAAGGAGACCGACGACCATGGATTGCCCCGATGAAAGGTTTCCATATCAGTTTCAAAAAGTTCGTAAAGTTTATCGTCCGGTAGGTTGGAGGCTTCAATTCCATAACGACCTTTTAAATGCTCCCTTTTCTCGTCGAAACCTGATTCCCGAATCAGCAAGTCGTCCAGCTCACTACGGCTCGAACGCAACAAATTTTGCTGTTTGTCTATATTTTTAAACACCAAACCCAATTGGTACTCATTGCCCGACAGCTGGGTATTTAGTTTTGAAAGCTCAGTTTGTATTTCTGCCAGGCCAGATGCCCAATTTCGATAGGATTCGGTCTTGAACAGCTTGTGAAATATGAAAAATACAGGCTTATCGGATAGCTTCAACGCCAACCTTCTATTTACCGAAGTGATCTGTTCTCTCAATCGCTGTGAGGTTTCGAGACTTCGTTTCTTTTGCACTTCCAACGTTTTCACTTCACCGTCTATACCCTCCATAATTTCCAGCAAACCGGCTTTGCGCTTTATATCTTGAATATGACGGGGCACTTGTTTATAAAAAGCATATGCTTCATTTCGAAATGCATCATATACCGCAAGCAAATCCGTAAGTTCCTTTTTACAGGTTTCAAAGCGATTTTCATAAGCACTCGTCTGGTCTTCGCCCGCTTCATCGGCGTAGATACTATATAGCATTGAAGAAAACCCGGAAAACTCATCTGATTTCGAAAACCATACCCGATTTTTAAATGCCAGCTTATTTTTAGAATTACCCAAAGCTGCCGCCAACAACCCCCAGCTCGGCCCCTCTATAAGGTTTTCACAAGCCTCGGAAAAGTAACTCGCTTCTGAAAAATGGGTACGATCAATGGCACTTTCAGCCGGAAGTTCTTTCGAAATATTTTCTACCGCCGCATTGTTGTTACTGGCTACTACGATACCTGTTTGCTTAAAAACAGCGGCCTTGGGGGCAAAATAATATCCGTACGAATCTCTTTTTTCGATTTTTCTCCCTTTATCAAAAAGCGATGTGACAGACTGACTTAATAGCAGCCGGGCTCTTTCGGTAACCACTTCTGCAATGATGTCCTTCAATAAAGTAGTTTTGCCTGTACCCGGAGGGCCATTAACGCCTATAATGCCGGTGTGCTCGCTTAGGTGACGCAAACTGGTGTTCACCGCAGCAGACTGCGCCGTATATAAGCCGTGCTCCGGGTTGGAGGGCCACCTCCCGGGTGGAACGAGCATGGGATCCAGAAGCTCAAAAAATGCGTCCGCATCTTTCAATATATCTCTTTTGTACCGATCCTCTACCCCATTGGAGAGATAAGCCTGCAAACCCTTTCCCCAGTTTTTTGAGGCCAGTATATCGCGAAGATCATCGAGATAAAAACTATTCAAAAAAGTCGGATCAGGCTTGGTTTCGCGCCAAACCTTGGTCGATTTCACGTGTATGGTATTGAGGCAGTGGTGGCCGTACACCCCCAAATCATTCAAAACCTGAATTTCTTGAATCAGATGCCCCCATTCCAGCACAGGTGAGCTCGCTGCCTCAAGTGTAACGCCAAATTGGTTGATCGGGTACCGCTCCCTGAACTGCCGTTGCGAATCGGCCAGCATGGCTCCTACCCGGTCAACAGGCAAACGGCCCGCCAAACATTTTAATCCATGCATATAGGAAGCCTGTATATAGCCCCCATCGTGGCTGGCTTTACCGTGCTCATCCACCACAATGACGGCCATACAAGTAGCTCCAGACGGTCTCTCGATCCATTCGGGCTCCTGTTCCCACAGGCCAACCTTCTTTTCGATGAGATTAACGACCTCCTGTTTCTCTCGTTTGCCTAAATAAATGGTATGTCTCCACTGAAATTGATCCGATTTTTCAAATGTTTTTTTCCACGGAAGCTGTTGATATAGGGCAATAGCATGTGCATCGTCGGGGACGTCGGGCAGTGTAAATATTTCAATGTCATGCCAATAGGCTAATATAGATTCTTGTTTATTCACCAGGTTGAATTAAAGTTCCAGAAAGCTTAAAACCCGCTTTTAACGGATGAGCAGCTGTATTCACTACTCTCTTTACGAACACGCCTTGAACAGGCAACACTGGATAGAATTTTGCAGGGAGAACAAAAAACTAACGTTGGAGGAGGTGAAAAAATATTCAGCCCGAGAAATTTTATAAAACATACTCCACAAACGAAGACAAAAAACAGCCGCAAAGTCACCAAGACACAAAGTGAAATTTAGTGACTTCGTGGCACAAAATATGTTAGCAGGATATATCACTATACTTCATCATGCAGCATGTCATCCTGAGCGGAGTCGAAGGATACTCAAAATAAGCCGCCACCATATTCCTAAATAAAGCATTTCTCCAAGGACAAGTACTGACCTTCAAAAAATTACAGTAAAAATTTGGAAACAAAAACACATATATCGTAATATTGCAATATAAAGATCTCATTATGGGAGCCAGCAAAACCGATCACTTCACCGAGCAGCAAAATAAGATTGCTACCATAGCCAAAGCATTGGGGCATCCTGCCCGTATTGCCATTATTGAATACCTCCTCAAAGTGAATGCCTGCATTTGTGGGGACATCGTGAACGAACTACCACTTGCGCAACCCACCGTTTCTCAGCATTTAAAAGAGCTGAAAAACGCAGGATTAATTAAAGGAAACATCGAAGGCACTGCGATTTGCTACTGCATCGACGAAAAGGCGTTTGAATTTCTCAAAGATTATTTTTCGAACGTGATAGCAACCGTGAACAGGCCATCGTGCTGTTAAAATTTTTTAAAAAACTATATCGTAATATTGCATTAAACCAATCAAATCACATGAAGCTTTCAGAAATTAAAAACATCTTGCCAACACTTCAAAATGTTGAATTTCAGTTAGAAAACGGTTCGTTTGTTCCCGAGCATTTTCATGTTACAGAAGTGGGCATGATCACCAAAAACTTCATCGACTGTGGTGGCGTTATCCGCCACGAAAAAGTAGTAAACTTCCAGCTTTGGAATGCCAATGACTTTGCGCATCGATTGAAACCCGGAAAATTGCTCAGTATCATCCAACTGTCGGAAGAGAAGTTGGGCATTGAGGATTTAGAAATCGAAGTGGAGTACCAAAGCGACACCATTGGGAAATACGACCTGGATTTTAATGGCCGGTCGTTTATACTGAAAACAAAAAGTACTGCATGTCTGGCGGAGGATGCCTGTGGAATACCTTCTGAAAAACAAAAAGTAAACCTCGTCGGCGTTCCTCAAAACCAAAATTCCTGCTGCACACCCAACTCAGGGTGCTGCTAAAACAAGCCGTTATGAATTCAATTCTGAGCCAGCAAATTGGCCTTATCTTGAAAAATGAAATCAGTAGTGAGCGGAAGACGATTCTGCAACCGCTGGTTTCGTTTATTCAGGATAAAGTAAGTAATGGAGCAACGGTCAATCTCAATTTTATATGCACCCATAACTCGCGTCGTAGCCATCTGTGTCAGGTGTGGGCACAAACTGCGGCAGCGTATTACGGCGTACCCGCGGTGTATTGCTATTCGGGCGGTACGGAAACCACTGCCCTATTCCCAAAAGTAGCCGAGACGCTGCGCATGACGGGTTTTGAAATACGGTCCATTTTTGACGGGAACAATCCCGTATATGCCATCAAGTATAACCCAAATGCAGTACCTATTATTGGATTCTCAAAAAAGTACGACGATCCTTTTAACCCATCGTCAGATTTCGCGGCCATCATGACATGTACCCACGCCGAGGACAATTGTCCTTTTGTGCGTGGAGCCTCCACGCGCATTCCCATCACTTATGATGATCCCAAAGCGTTTGACCAAACACCATTGCAGGATCAGATGTATGCAGCACGAAGCCTGCAAGTTGCAACGGGAATGTTTTATGTTTGCACGAAAATTTTGAAATTTTAATCATGAAGTTCGCTTAGTAGCAATTTCGGTTTAAACTATTCACACCAAGATATGGCGCCTATCACCATCACATCCCTTCTTTATCCCACTTCAAGACAGGCGTGGCGCGATTGGCTCCGTACGCATTTTGACTCAGAAAAAGAGGTTTGGGTGGCCATTTCCAAAACGGGCGATCCTGTTCATTACAAC
>CALGRQ010000353.1 GCA_937880795.1 uncultured Dyadobacter sp.
TATTAACAACACCATAAATGACAAAGAGACTGCCTCTTTATGAGACAGCCTCTTCCTGCTATTTCCTATCACGAGGATAGTATATCTACTTTGCTCTGCTAAAAATGAGCTGGCTGTCGTTGTTGTAAAATAAAATGAGCCGATTGTTGGATTGTAAATCGTATAAATTAACCTCTGAAAGGGCATTTGTAAACAGGTTGCCCCAGCTTGTTTCCTTCCGTTGCGTGCCGTCTCCGTCGAGATGAATGGCATTTAGCATACTGGTTTCGTAAAATCCAGTAAGATAATTCGTTGAAGATGTGGCTTCAAGTTCTCCTTTATCCTTAAAAGTAAGGCTTACATCGTATAACCCGTTCTTGACAGCCGGCTTACGTATGGTATCCTGTTTTTGCACCACGGTTTCAAGCTGCCATTTTCCAGTGAGCTCTTTATCGCTTGCAATGGTTGTACTTGTTTTGCCACAGCTCACCAGCAAAGGAAACAATAAAAGTAGAGTTGGGTACTTATATTCACTAAATATCTAACCAGAAATGGGCTTACTTCTACACACAAAAATGGGTGGATCAACAATTATTAGATGAAAAAATTAATCAAAAAAATGTATGCCAATTTCAACGGTTTTTAGTTTCAGGGTAGAATACTAACGATTTTTTTTTCAAATTCATTTACGACCTCGTTATTCAGAATCTGTATAAACGCCGATATGATGGTAAATGTATCGTTTCATAAAGGGAAGTTTTGCTAGGCTTGATGTATGAATTTTGCCTTATTTTGATGTATATTTGTAGAATAAGCATATTTTTCGTTAAAATATAGGTATTTATTGTGAAGGCACCGATTCATAAAAATATTGAAAGCCAGGTCCGAACTGTAACGGTTCAGGAGCTTATAGAACAGCACTTTGATCCCAACTGGCATTTTCATCCCCACTATCAACTTTTCACGGTTATGGAGGGTACCGGCAAACGATTAATAGGAGATTCAGTACAAACCTTTGAACCCGGAGATACGGTTTTCCTGGGGCCGGATATACCCCATTTATGGCGAAGTGATTCCGATTATTTTAAGCCTGATTCTGGTTTAAAAACGCATGGGATTGTTCTCTATTTTCAGGAGGACTTTCTGGGCAAAGAATTTTTAGAAAGACCTGAGATGTTAGGACTTCGCCAATTGTTAATAGACTCCAAGAGGGGAATTGTTTATAAGGGTGCGATACGGGATCATGTGCGCGCGGAACTGATGGGGATGTTGCATGAGGAGGGATTTCAGAGTGTACTTCGCTTACTCACTTTACTAAACCGATTGTCGGTAGAAGGAAGTGGTACACCCATCGCCAGTTTTGGATATGTGAACACGTATAAAGTCCATAGCTATGTACTGC
Organism: uncultured Dyadobacter sp.; assembly: GCA_937880795.1. Classification (GTDB taxonomy): domain Bacteria; phylum Bacteroidota; class Bacteroidia; order Cytophagales; family Spirosomataceae; genus Dyadobacter. Next base: position 1,382 of record CALGRQ010000353.1, read on the forward strand.
AACATTTTTCGCAGGAAATTCGGCTGGGTGATGTAGCTTCACTTGCGGGGATGAGCGAAGCTGCATTTTGTAGATACTTTAAAGCGCGGTCGAATAAAACATTCATTGATTTTGTCAATGAAATACGGGTTGGACATGCGTGCAAGTTGCTCCTGGAAGACCAATGGACCATTGCGCAAATTGCTTACGACAGTGGATTTGACTCGTTATCCAACTTCAATAGAAATTTCAAAAAGTATATAGGACACACTCCGAGAGAGTATAAGGCTAATTACTAGCCGGCAAAGAGGGATATTATTTTCTCTTAAACGTCTCAAATATCCTTTTAAAAGTGGCTAAGTTTTCTTCTTTGTGTTCCTTGTCAACCCCAAGTAAAATGTAATAGTCGTTAGTGGGGGTGTATAGCATTACTTGGTATATCCTGCTGTTGTCATTGGTGTTATCAGCAAGAATGGCAAAACCTGTAAGTCCATTCAATGCCACCGGACTAATTTCCTGCACGACAATCGATTCTCCTTCGGGTAAAGATTTCAGTCTTTCCAGACTATATGCTTTCCGATCCGGAATGTTGACTTTCGATATAGAATTGCCCGCCACAAACATGGATTCGTCAGAAGGTAGTTGCCCATCGCGGGTATATATTAAGGAGCCCATCAGGTATTTGGCCAGTTTAAAATCATTGGCCGGAACATCAATGGTAAAGGTTACAGCATCAAATGGATTGTCGTTTTGATTGGTATTGTGCTTTACCGATAATATGGCCTTACGAATCGTTACAGCTTGTCCTTTTGCAGTTTCGGGATAAGTTCCTGTCACGAGAATGGTTTGTTGCTCGTTGCCAAAAATTAAGATCTTCTTGAGGTAAAGAATTCCGTTGGCTGTTTGGCTCAGTTCGAGGAGTCGTGCCTGGGATTGACCGTAAGGTACAAGCGAATCGTTCATGAGCGTCATTCCTCTGGTCTTCAATGCTTCTGCGGTGAAACCCTCATTCATTTTAACCAATGGAGCAGGAATTTCAGACACTGCGATTGAGGAGCCCGTAGCATTGTTTTGAATACCACTGAAACTGGTAGCAACTTCAAAACCAGCAGGCATGTTGAGCGTATATTTGGTGCCTGGGATGGGCGTTTGTGCCCATATAGGTGCTATAACTGTGATTAAAATGAGCAGTGTGTGGAACGCTTTCATGGGATAGCTGTGATCAATTACCCAGGCAATATAAAATTAAAATGGGGCTAAAAGCAAACGACCTTTGCAGTTGCCCACAAAGGTCGTTTTTCAAGATATATAGGTATCAACCTTTTACTTTTGACGTTCCATATTTGCCTCGTTGAGGACGGGAAAGCATGGCACTTGCCTCCTTATCTCCAATAAAGTCTTCCTTCACGGGGTCCCATCTAAGTTTTCTACCGAGCTTCATGGCGGTATGTGCCAATAAGCAAGCTGTGCAAGACCGTTGCGCAATTTCTGCATGGCTGATGGTCTGTTTGCCACTTTGTATACTTTCTATCCAGTTTTGATGCTGCTCCGGACTCGCGTACAAGTGAACTTCGTTCTCACCAATGACGGAGCCTAGTATTTTAGGATCACTGGCGTAGAACGCTTTATTTTCCTTGGCGGCAGCTGCGGCGCCGGGATCAGAGGCTGTTACGCCCACATTGCCTCGGGATACGAATATCCATCCATCGGTACCCTCAAATTTTACACCATTCGGGTTGGTGCCGCCAATTTCCATTTCTACACCATTGGCATATTTGGCATTGACAAGGAAATCTCCGTGTACATCCCAAAGTCCTGAACCAGGTGCCGGGAAACTCGCTTTACCTTCAATTTCAATCGGGCCGGTGAGTTCTGTATCCATTCCCCAATGGGCAATGTCGATGTGGTGAGATCCCCAGCCGGTAATCATACCTGCTCCAAATTGCTCCAATCGAAGCCATCCCGGGCGTTCGTTCAGCATATCGGTTTGCGAATGGACACGGTCCAGGGTGTAATATATTTCTGGCGTAGATCCCAGCCACATATCGTAGTTAAGGTTGGAAGGAACAGGCATCTTTGCGGGATTTCCTCCTGCGGGATCACCCGGTAACCCCACATATACCTTTTTCAGTTTACCTATACGGCCGTTACGCACCAGTTCACAAGTCCTTTTAAACTGAGGCCAGGGATTCATGGAGCGCTGTTGGCTTCCCAATTGAAAAATTACCTTCTTTTTGATTACCATGTCAGCCATCTGGCGGCCTTCTTTGATCGTTAGTGACGTAGGTTTTTGCATGTATATATGCTTGCCTGCGGCTGCCGCTTCCATAGCAGGTTGCGCGTGCCAGTGATCCGGCGTGCTGATGATGACGGCATCTATATCTTTTCTAGATAAAATTTCGTGGTAATCCTCATACGTTTTTACGTCCAAATACTTGGCTTTACCCGTGCGTTCGGCATATTTTTTCTCGATCCATGTCTTGCCCTGAGCCAATCTGTTTTTATCCAAATCGGCTACTGCGATCACGTGTGCAACTTCATTTTTTATAACCTCAGGTAAATCGTGAGACGACCCAATTCGTCCGAAACCGATTTGACCAATATTGATTTTGTTACTCGGTGCATTTTTGCCGAATACACTGGCTGGTACGATGGTCGGGAACATAGATGCCGCTATAATGCCGGCGGTTCCGGTGGCTGCCTTTTTGAGAAAGGATCTTCTTGTCGGATTGTTTTCTTCTTGGTTATGCATGTGTTTTCAGTGTTTAGCGACGGATCAGTTCCGGCGGAGTTAGAGGTCAGTAGGTATGTGCTACGTCTTGATCATTGGCCTGTATAGGTACCAGGGATAGCTTATTTGGTCCTTACTTCGTCAGATGGTGAAGTGGCGTAGGCTTTACTGTAATTTCTTGGTTTTTGTGGACCAATGGCCCATTCGATACCACCTAAAATATGTTTTCTTAAGTCGTCCTTTTCGTAGTCGGTTTTCTCATGACCCATCGAAGTATAAAAAGCGCGTCCACCGTCGTATTCATGCCACCACACGGATGGAAATACTTTTCCAAACACGTCCAGTGCTTTGCCGCCAGGCTTTTGTATCGTGGTATGGTCGTTCACAGCCAGTACATTTAAATTGACCGCCATTTCTTTCAGGAAATAGAATTCATCCTTCTCACGGTCCCATTTTTTGGGAAGGTGGGCGAGCGATGGATTTTTGGAGTCCAGTATATTCACACTGAAACTTTGGCCGGGTTCATGCCAGAAGAACGTTCCACCTAGCATCCCTTTAAACCATTTCCAATTCCTTTCTGTACCGCAAGCCGAATGTAGTCCCACGAAGTTGCCTCCTGCCTGTATATACCGCATCAGGGCAACGCGCTGCGCATCCGTATCGAACACGTCGTTGTTGGTATTGGAAAAGATTAGGGCATCATACTGTTTTAGGTTATCATCTGTGAATTTGGATGGATCGTCGGTCACATCCACTGAAAATCCATTTTGCTTTCCTAGCGCCTGAATGGCTACGATGGAGTTTGCGATGTTGTCGTGTACATACCCTTTTCCATTCTTGGTATATACCATCACCTTTACCTTGTTCCATTTAATTTTTTGCGCATAGCTTTCTGCCATCGTAAGCAGGCTTAATAACACGAAACAAAATAGAAAACTCTTTAATGATAAGGTTCTTTTCATAAGTTTAGTTTAAAACTGATTCTGAGAATATTATATAAATTGAGTGCTGCCTAAGAAAGACTAAAAACCTATGGAATTACCGCCATCAACGGGTAATGTAACGCCCGTGACAAATTTTGCTGCGGGAGAAGCCAGATACACCGCAGCCCAGCCAATATCTTCGGGTTTACCCCATCTGCCCATTGGGGTACGATCCATGGCTTTATCGCGTCGGGCCGGATCACCTCCCATGGCCGTCAGCATCATGGGGGTTTCGATAAAACCGGGTGCAATGGCATTGACACGAACCTGATGCGGAGAAAATTCTGTGGTGAGCGCTTTTACCATACCCCCAATGGCTGATTTGGAAGCGGTATAGGCCACAACACGATCTATACCATACAAGGCGGCCATAGAAGTAATCATGATGATTGATCCATTTTTTCGGGCAATCATGCGTTTTCCTACTTCACGGGTCATTGAGAATACCGCGTGTAAATTGGTTTGTATTACCTTATCGAAATCTGAATCCGTGACTTCCACGGCATGCTTTTTCATATTGATGCCTGCATTGTTGACCAGTATATGGATTGGGCCATGGGTAGCTTCTATATCGGCTACGAGGCCCGGAATAGTCTCTAACTTCGTTATATCGTTGACAAAATAAGATACATTGCTTCCCAGCGATGCAGCGGTTTGTTTCAAAACGTCTTCCCGGCGGCCTGTGATAATTACTCTAGCGCCTGCTTCTACCATGGCTTTGGCTATATAAAAGCCGATACCGCTGCCACCACCTGTTACAACGGCCAGTTGCCCGTCAAGTGAAAAATTTTGGATGAATTCGGTTTGTATCGTCATGTGGGTATTTGACAGGAATGTTGGTTAATAAATATAGGTTTAGGATTGAGGCATAGATTTGGCGATTCCTATTTCAAGGCCTCGAAGCTCGGCAAGGGCTTTGAGCCTCCCGATGCCAGAATACCCTGGATACGTTTTTTTCTGTAAGTCATCGAGCATTTGAAAGCCATGGTCTGGTCGCATGGGTAGCTGGGTGTTCGTTGGACTTTGTGTTTTTCGTTTTTGCTCTTCCAGAAGAAGTGCTTTCACAACTTCATACATATCTACATCACCATTCAGGTGCGGCGCTTCATGAAAATTACGGGTCCCGGGTTCGCGCTTGGTGGTGCGGAGATGCACAAAATGAATGCGGCTGCCAAAGCGCTGAATGATGTTCACCAGGTTATTGTCGGCACGAACCCCCAGAGATCCGGTGCAAAAGGTAATGCCGTTAGCGGTTACATCAGCTGCGGCCATCAGCTCGGCGAGGTCGTCTTCGGTACTCACCACGCGGGGTAATCCCAACAAAGTTTGTGGCGGGTCGTCTGGATGAATACATAAGTTTATCCCCAATTCCTGCGCAAGTGGGGCTACTTGTTTAATAAAATAATATAGATTTTGTCGGAGCTGGTGATCATCTATGTGGGCATACTGATCCAGCAGCGATTGGAAAATGGATAGGTCAAATGCTTCCTCAGACCCCGGTAAACCCAACAATACCGTATCGGTAAGTATTTGAATTTCTTCGGGCGTCATGCTATTAAACTTTTCCCGTGCCGAAAATTGAGTTTCCGCATCGTAATCATCCGCGGCATTTGGTCTTTTCAGGATAAAAAGGTCAAATAGAGCAAAATCTTGCCACACAAATCGCAAGGTCTTATGGCCCTCGGGCAATGTGTAATCCAGTTGCGTACGTGACCAGTCCAGAACCGGCATAAAGTTATAGCATACCGTTTTTATCCCGCATTCGGCTAGGTTTCGGAGGGATTGTTTGTAATTTTCTATATATCGATCGCGGGAGGGAAGCCCCTTCTTTATGTCTTCATGTATCGGAAGACTCTCCACAACCAGCCAGTGTAAGGGTGTGTATAGTGCGTTATCCGCCTCAATGATTTCAATCCTGATTTGTATATCGTCTACTGGCCAAACCTCTCCTACGGGGATCTGGTGTAGTGCGCTGACCACACCGGAGCATCCGGCTTGTCGTATATCCATAAGAGAAACAGGGTCGTTGGGCCCAAACCAGCGCATGGTGTGTATCATAACAGGCGTATCAAATAAATCTATTAATGTAAATATTTTTCTATTATTTTGCATTGCAACCGATTGCATATTATTTGACGCAATTGAGGATGTTTCCCCTGACAATTCGAAATAAATATTTTAATGCCTGATTTACAGTATGAAAAAAGAGACCACCATTTATGATATTGCAAAAATTTTACAGATTTCTCCCGCAACCGTAAGTAGGGCTTTAAGTGATCATCCTGCGATCAATCATAAAACCAAACAAACCATCGTATCCACAGCAGCAGAGTTGGGGTATAGGTCCAATAAGTTTGCCAGTAATTTAAGACGGAAAAGCACCAGTACCTTAGGCGT
>CALGRQ010000354.1 GCA_937880795.1 uncultured Dyadobacter sp.
GATGCCGATAATAGCCATCAAAGGGTTGATGCTGACTTTGGAACCAACAATATTTGGCGTAATAATATTTCCTTCCAAAAATTGAACCACCTGAAACCAAGCTACAACTCCCAAAGCATATAGAGCGCTGTCTTTTGTAGCAAGCGCAAATAAAGCCGGCAAAATAGAACCTATCGCAATACCGATATATGGCAACAACATTAATAATGAAGCCAACGATCCAAAGAACCAAGCATAGTCAATTCCCATTGCCATCAGACCTACAGTATTTAATACGGCCACGATACCCATTACGGTAATTAAACCAACCAAATAACTCTGTACAACATCGTATATCTTGTTCAATACCTCATTAACTTTGCTCTGTGGTGAGGATTTAAACGCCTTAAAGAAAAATTCACGGAAAAAATCACGGTAATACAGTAAAAAGAAACTTAGCAAAGGAACTAAAATGGCACTCGCCAAAATATTTCCGATAGAACCAAATGTCGAAGAAAGCATTCCGCCGGCATTGCCCATTGCTTTTTCCCCTTGCTCACGCAATTTCTCCATAACCTCAGTCCGCTCAATACCAAACTGGGTTTCCAACCATTTCTGTCCACCCTCAAAAACCGATAATACCTTATCCGTAATAGCTGAAGCATCTTTCCCAATCAAGATACTTTCATAAACTATAAACCACGACAAACCTGCAATGACAGCAATAGCAACGATTACCGCTAGAATCGCCGAAAATGCCTTCCCCAAACGTAACCGTTCAAATAATCTAGCTAATGGATATAACGAAATCGAAATTAATATCGAGAAAATTAAAGGCAACAATACACCTTGAGTGACATACATAAGTCCAAGGATTAGGACCGTAGCCAATAGTGTAGAGGCTAACTCAAAGGAGTAGGGTCTTTTGGTCTGATTTTTTTCCATATGATTGCTATAACAGGTTTTTATTTTTTTTGTTTTTAGAATTCCAATATATCACATAAATAAATGCCAAAAATATCACTAAGGCATTTCCATAAAAGATATAAGGAATTCTCAATATTTCGTCGTGATAAATATACCCCGCAAATAATGCGCCACCACCGATCCCAGCTTCAAGAGCAATATACATCGTAGCCATCGCTTTGCCTCTATATTGTGGCAAAGAAAGATCAATGGTCCATGCGTTCACGGCAGGAGAAAAGATACCTGTACCTATCCCGTACAAACAGGCCCCAATAACTAACTGGGTGATATTGTCACCAAATCCAAGGTACATAATAGAGATCGCAATAACGACCAAGCCGACTTTCATCACCGAAATTCGACCATAACGATCCGCAACTTTCCCTGAAACAAACCGAATTCCTATTGACGCAAGAGTATATGCCGTGAAAAATAAACCCTTATTGGCAATCCCCAAATGCTCACTCCAATCCGGAATCAACGTAAGAATAACACCATAAGCCGTATAAGACAATAAAGTCACAATAGCCGCTGGAATAACTCTGACCTCAATTATATCACGACGTGAAATCTTCAACATTTTTGGAGAAAAACGAGTCTTGTCTTTCAACGTTTCTTTCATGTTCATAACGATGATGATGGAAAGAAAAGCAAATGCTGATGAACTATAAAACATAGTATTCAAATCATAAGCCTGTGCTATGTAACTGCCAATCGCAGGGCCAACAGCACCTCCAATGCTAAAACATAAGCCGTGCATACCCAATGCTTCACCCCAACGGTTTGAAGGAATAATGTCTGCAATATAGGCCGAGGTTGCAGTAGGTTTAAAACCAGTCGAAAATCCATGGATCAACCTCAAAAGAAAGAATCCGGAAACACTGCTTAGAATAGGATATAGAAACCCACATAATACACAGACCGTAGAACCAATCGCCATAACTGGAACACGACCCCACTTATCTGTCAATCGACCGCTAAATGGGCGTGAAATACCGGCAGTTAGAGTAAACAATGCAATGATCAATCCTTTATGGGCTGCCCCACCCAAGGAAGAAAGGTAATTCGGCAATTCTGGAATTATCATATTGAAACTCGCCGAAAACAAAAGTGAGCTCAAACAAAGCAATCCAAACTGAAGGGTATATAATGGTTGTTCTTCGTTCTCTAGGTTAT
>CALGRQ010000355.1 GCA_937880795.1 uncultured Dyadobacter sp.
CAACAGCCACATCGGGCTGAAACTCCTTCACTACTTTACGCGCTTGCAACAGGCTATTCACCAATTTGAAAGGAAAAGCAAGATTGTCTAAACTGAGCTCTCGTTTAATTCCCACGATAGGCAAACCAATAATCCGAAACCCAGCTCTAGGAACTTTTTCCATTTCCATTTTCCCTAATGCTCCTACGAATAAAATATCAGCATTAGGTTCTTTTTCCAGAATTGCTTTTGCAATGGCAATAGCTGGATATATATGTCCACCGGTCCCGCCACCGCTAATAATAACTCTTATTGCCATTAACCTATATTGTCTTTTCGTCCGTTTTTTCTCCTCTGCTAACACTTAATATCATACCCATCGCAATACCCGTAAAAAGTAGCGAAGTCCCCCCCTGACTAAAAAAAGGCAGTGTCTGACCCGTCACCGGGACTAATCCCACGGTCACAGCCATTGCAGAAAAAGCCTGACTCACGACTACAAAGGTTAAACCAGCCGACAACAGGCCTCCAAACGGCCGTTTCGTTGCTTCAATCGCTTTTAAACCTCGGTAAAGTAGAATGAGGTACATGATAATTAACACCGTTCCACCAAGGGTTCCATATTCTTCAACCGTCACAGCAAAAATAAAGTCCTTTTGTGGCTCTGGAAGAAAGCGTCTCTGTCGACTTTTGGCGACACCTTCACCGTAGAGACCACCTCTCGCCATAGCCATATACGATTGTTGTGACTGATATACCACTACGTCTTTATCAAAGAACGCTGCTATACGATTTTGAGCAGTACCGGAGCGCTGTGTGGAATTAAGCAAAATGGCCAGCGTCGCGAAAAACACCAAACCCACAGCTGTGAAGAATAAATAATGTAAAGGGACCTTACCCACGTACATCAATAAAAAACAAATCCCAGCTAACATTACCGCCGTAGATACATTACTCGTGAATATTAATCCACAAACAATTCCTACCAATGCCAGTGGTTCCATAAACAATTCACGCGTATTCCATCCACCTTTAATATGCCTCGCAAGAATTAAAGACAAATGTGAAATTAACGCGACCTTAGCCCATTCTGATGGCTGAAACCGCTGTCCAATAATTGGGATTTCAATCCACCGAGAGGCATCATTCACGGATGTTCCAAAAAACATGGTAAACACCAGGAGGAGTATTGAACTCCACACCGCCAACCTTGTTACATATATAAACTTAATGTATGGAATACGGTGTATGTAATACATGACCACCAAGGATAAAAAGCAGAGTAAAGAATGCTTGTAAAGGTAGTATTCAGTATCTCCATCTTTTTGGCTATACGCATCCTTTACGCTTGCACTATACACTACCACAATACTCCATAAAAGCATTACGATACAAATACCCCAAATCCAGGGATCACCCTTAAGATTATTCCTAATCCAGGTCTGGCTTCTATCTCTTGATTTCTGCAAGAGCTCCATTCCATCTAAGTTCGTTTCTTGCGTCATGAATTGGCCAGTTTTTCAACAGCGTTCTTAAATTGATCCCCTCTATCTTCGTAATTCTTAAACAAGTCAAAACTAGCGCACGCAGGTGAAAGTAATACCACGTCGCCAGGTACAGCCCACTTCTTACCTTGTGCCACAGCATCCTGTATGTCCTGTGTTATATAAACCTGAGGAACAATACCCTCAAAGTAATGTTTTAGTTTTTCATATTTTGGCCCTAAGATGATCAATCCTTTCACCTTCTCCTTTACCAAATCTAAGATTTGGCTATAATCATTACCTTTATCAACTCCTCCTGCGATCAATATAATCGGTTCATTAAAACTTCCCAAAGCATAGAAAACCGAATCCACGTTGGTGGCCTTTGAATCGTTTACGTAGACTACGCCTTCAATATGAGCTACCTTTTCCAATCGATGCGGCGCATTTCTAAAGGTAACCAATCCTTCACGAATCTGATCTGCTTCCACACCAGCCAATTGAGCTATCGCAATAGCAGTTAGTGCATTGATCGCATTGTGTGGACCTTGTATAGGCAACGACTCAAAATCTTGCGAAAACACTGAGTCCTTAATCTTACTTATCAATTGATTTCCTTCAAGATAAGCACCCTTCTCCACAGTATGACTAATAGAAACGGGCCATAATTGCGAAGATGTACTTCTTTTTACTAGCTCCGAAGTGATTACCTCGCTGTCATCAAAGTATATGAAATGACACTCGGCTGTCTGATTCCGAACAATATTGAATTTCGAATCAACATAGTTTTGAAAAGAATAACCGTAACGATCGAGGTGGTCTGGCGTGATATTGAGCAGTACTGCAATAGCAGGCTTAAAATCGATAATATTATCCAGCTGAAAACTACTGATTTCCAACACATAGTAGTCATAATGCTTCTCGGCTACCTGCCAGGCAAAACTATCCCCGATATTGCCCGCTAGGCCAACATTAAATCCAGCGTTTTTAAGCAAGTGATAGGTGAGTAGTGTTGTTGTGGTTTTACCATTACTACCTGTTATGCCAATCAGTTTCGCATCGGTATATCGAGCAGCAAATTCTATTTCTGAAATAACTGGAATTCTCCGGTCATTTAACCCTACAACGATTGGGGAAGTATCTGGAATACCGGGGCTTTTAACCACAATATCGGCAACAAAAATAAGTGCATCCGTGTGCATTTCTTCCTCGAACGATATCCCTCGTTCTGTCAACTCCTTACGGTAATGGTCATTAAGTTTCCCACGGTCCGACAAGAATACATCAAAACCTTTTGCTTTACCCAGGATGGCAGCTCCTAAACCACTTTCACCGCCCCCTAATACCACTAATTTTTTTGACACAATTTTGTAATTAACAAGTTCTAAGCTATACGCAACGAAGGTAAATGTTTTTCAAGGGAACTTTGACAGGCAATTGTCTAAAAATTTATACCCACAAAAAAAGGGGCGCATAACGCCCCCTTTTACACTTTTAAAAATTTTAATTACTTCCCAGCTTCCGTTGGAGGTGTCTCCGTCAAACGAAGTCTGTTCGCTAATTTTACAATCAAGAAAATCACCCAAGCGATAATCAAGAATTGAATCATTACCTGAATAAAATTACCATACTTAATAGCAACCTCAGGAGTTTCTCCTACCGCTTCTTTCAAAACGATTTTCAGCTGTGTGAAATCTACTCCGCCAATAATCAAACCCAAAATTGGGTTAATGATATCCTCTACAAGCGAGGTTGTGATTTTTCCAAAAGCAGCACCAATAACAACACCGACAGCTAGGTCGAGCACATTTCCTTTGGCGATGAAAGTTTTGAATTCCTGAAGCATAATAAACCTTGTGTTATATGATGAAATTTAATTAAATGAATATAAAAATCCTACACTAAGACCCTGTGCAAACTGTGCGCTGCTAGCCTGATCCTTATCGTAAATGATGATCGTACCCAAATTCACGTTAAAGTATTTCGCAACCTTAGCAGTAATTTGAGCATCCAATCGATGATCAAAGTGAAACTGCTTGTCAACAGTTAATAGCGTCCTAGGATTGTCTGAGTAAGATGTAAACGACAAATATCTAAATTTCAAATTAATGTCCTTAGCAATATCTTTATCAAAATTGGCTACCAATTGAACAATACCCACTTCGTTACGCAAACGCTTTCCAATTTCTACCCCATAATTCTTCTGATCCGGAGTATCCAGATACAAATTTCTATCCATCACAAAGGTCTGACGCAAAGCCGCTGGCGCAACGTCAATAAAGAAATAAGGTACCGGTCTATATTCAATACCTATCGCTTCGGTTAAATATGCCGGAGAGAAAAATCCTGAAAGTTTTCTTTTCCCTACTTCTCTACCCAATGAATCTTTCGGATAGTTATAACCTGGTGCAAACTGAGTCAGGAAATTAACGTTCCCAAACAAACTCCATTTTGGCGATAACTCACGGTTGTATTTGGAGTCAAAAAATATACGGTCAACGTTTTTCCTACTTTCCTGGCCTTTATTTCTAACCACCCCATATTGAGTCTGCAAATCATTTCTCCATGAATTTTTACCCTTTTTCTGTTCTCGAAGGGCATTAAAAAATACACCCAATGCCACAGAATTAACACCACCCCCTGTCCAGTTAGAACTAAATGAACCCTGATTTAGATTAGCGCCAAATTCAGTTTTTTTAATGATTGTATCCCCAACAGTTTTAAGCTTACCAGCATTTAAAGAATTCGTTAAATCCACCTTTTGAGAATAACTCTTTTGATTAAAAAGAAATAATGTAATTAATAAAAGGAGCCCCAATTGATTTTTTCTTTGCATAATACTGATGATTGTGTGTTTGTAATTAATTAAAAATCTCGACGTGTTTGGTCTGAAAGAGTTGGAGAGGGATAATGATTGTTGAAGTGTCCGTATGGATTGTTACCGACGTATTGTCGATTTTGGTGATTACCCCCTTCATATCATCAATTTTAATCATTTGCCCCTCTCTGTAATTCTTTTTGCTATAAAATGATGAAATAATATTGGCAAGTACATCGCGTGAAGCTATCCCATACCCTATGGCAAATGCGGCAACTGCCCCGCCAATTATCAATATAAAACTAGATTCAAGCATTGTGGTTTCCAAACCAACCTGCCGAAGAGCAGTCAGGAAGGTAATGATAAGAAAAAACACAAATGCAAGATTCCCGATTAACTTGGCCGATGCTATATTAAAGGATTTACATAATGCCGTCAACCCATTTCGAATCGCATCGGAAAGCATGATTCCGATTTGTAATAAAACCGCGCCCGCTATTAGTTTGGGGATAAAATTCACCAAAGACAAAACCATGGTTGTAATGGTTTCGACCCCTAATGTATCCGCAGCGAATGTAAGGAAGATTAATAATATGTAGTAGAAGAAAACTTTGGCTACAAGGTCGCTCAGCGAAATTTCCGTTTTGAGCTGTTTTATGATCCCAATTTCATTGAGTTTATCCCCAATGCGATCAAAACCAACTCTACTCAAAATTTGTGTGATCACAATTTTGACGCCCCTCGCCACCAAATAGCCTATAGCTAGAATGACGAAGCAACCAATTACCCTAGGGACAAAATCAACAAATTGGCTGATAAGTGTATAAAATGTGTTTCTAAGGATTTCGGCGAGGTTAGGAAGGCTATTCATTTTTCGAGTATAGAAGTTTTCACAAATCAGTTTTCCATTTTTTCATTGAACGACAAACCAATCGTAATTGCGGATAAGAAATGCTCGGTAAAAAGCGTTACCACCTGCATGGTATTGCGAATAGTATCTACTTCTGAAACCAATGCCTGTTTCAGATATTCCGGAACCTCATTATCGGGTTCCAATTCCTTAAAGACCGAGTTTACTTCCGACATTGTTTCCATTTATGCGATTAAGTTTCTCATAATCTCAATTAACTTTACTGCCAGGATACCAAAGAAAATAATGGTCTCCAAATACTTCTTACGTAATTTCTCTCTCGACCTCAACAAGCGCATTTTTATTGCGCTTTCTGTGACTTTAAAAATATCCGCAATATCGCGTATACTCATATCGTCCATATACTTCATGAACAATACTCCCTTCTCATCAACGCTTAACTGATCGAGGGCTATTTTAAGATTTTTAGCCTGCACATCATCCCCGTCGAATATATTATTCAAGTCGATATCATCAGGAACCTCGATCGGCTCTTCTTGGAGTACTTCCCCCCGCTTCTTATTGGAACGGAGCTGATCCATACAATGATTATACGTAATAGAATATAACCATGTAGAAAATTTGGCATCTTCCTTAAATGTACCCAGTTTAAAAATTAATTTTAAAAAGATCTCATGGGTAAGATCCTCCGCTTTCGCCGTATCCTTGACAAAGGAGAGGCATTTATGGTATACTTTTTCCGAATATCGTTCGTAGAGTTTTTCAAAATATCGGTTCTCCTGAGTTTCTACGAAAAGCTTTACTAGTTCTTCGTCACTCATATGACGTGCATAATCATTTATGGATGTTCTGACCGCCATAATATTAAAAAGTAACTATGAAAGAGTAGATAATCTGATATTACTAGGAATATTTTCGTAAATATTAAAAAACAACGCCTGGTATACAAATAGATACCAGGCGTTTTTTAAAGAATATTTTGAAGCAAAAATAAATTACGCTCCAATAGAAACACGATTGAACGACTTCACAGTTAATCCTTTTGCTGTCTTTTCAAGCAATTGACGTATAGTGATAGAAGAATCCTTCACAAATTCTTGGTTCAACAAGGTATTATCTTTGTAGAATTTACCCAATTTTCCTTGAGCAATTTTCTCTAGCATAGCCTCAGGCTTTCCTTCCGCACGTGCTTGTTCCATACCTACAGCAATTTCGCGCTCTACGGTAGCAGCATCAACGCCGTCTTTATCTACAGCAACTGGTCTCATGGCTGCAATTTGCATTGCAACATCTTTACCAAGCTCAGTTACATCAGCACCATTCACACCATCAAAAGCAACTAGTACTCCTAATTTACCAGTAGAGTGAATATAAGATACAACTTGATCTGCAGTAACGTTAGCATAAGAAACGATTTCAAGCTTCTCTCCCAATTTACCCACTAGATCAACAATGTTTTCAGTTACCGTACGACCATCAGCCAAGGTTGCAGAAAGCAAAGTTTCTTTGTCAGAGATATTGTCGGCAACAGCTTTGTCAAGAATACTTTGTGCCAAGTTTTTAAAGTCTTCAACATTTGAAACAGGCTCTGTTTCACATGCCAAAGCAATAATTTGTCCTTTTGTTCCGTCAGCGCTGATATTCACCAATACAGTACCTTCTGAAACTGCGTTATCTGCACGCTTTGCAGCTACTTTTTGTCCTTGCTTACGAAGAATATCAACAGCTTGTTCGAAATCGCCATCAGCCTCCTGAAGCGCTTTTTTACAATCCATCATGCCCGCGCCAGTCATTTGGCGGAGTTTGTTTACGTCTTGAGCAGTAATTGCCATGATTTGAATGAATATGGTTTATTATTTTTTGGGGAATCCCGTTAAGGCAAGTTTAAGAATTCATTACCAAAACGGTTTTCAATATAAATTCTAAAAAACTGTAGCCCATAGCAAGAAGGCTATGGGCTACTTTATCTGTTCAGACAGGATACGGCTTGAACTAAACCAAATCCGTATCGCCCTTCATTACTCTACGTCAGAATCAGCTGCCGCCTCAGCAACCTGTGCTGGTGCTGCTTCCTCGTTGCCTTTGTCAACTTGACGTTTAGCTTCTTCTTCCTCTACCATGCGCTGATCATCTTTATCTTGCTTGCGCTCCATCAATCCTTCTTCAATTGCTTTTCCAATTGCCAAAGTAATCAATGAAATTGCTTTGTAAGCATCATCATTACTTGGAATAGGGAAGTCAACCAATTCAGGGTTAGAGTTTGTATCGCAGATCGCAAAAATTGGAATGTTCAATCTTTTTGCTTCTGCAACCGCAATGTGCTCGCGTTTTACATCAACGATGAAAAGGGCTGCTGGAAGACGGGTTAAGTCAGCTACACCACCTAACACTCTTTCCAATTTATCCTTTTCACGTGTAAGCATCAGGCGTTCTCTTTTCGCTATATTGCTAACCGTGGTTTCGTCTTTAAGCATCTTCTCAAGAGTCTGCATTTTCTTCAAAGACTTGCGAATAGTGCCGAAGTTTGTAAGCATACCACCCAACCAACGATCAGTCACGTACGGCATTTTAAGGCGTTTTGCCTCTTCTGTTACGATTTCCTGCGCTTGTTTTTTAGTAGCAACAAACATGATCTTACGTCCTGAACGTACAATTTGCTTCAATGCCGCCTCAGCGTCACCGATACAGCTCAATGTTTTGTTCAAGTCAATGATGTGGATCCCGTTCTTCTCCATGAAGATGTATGGAGCCATACGTGGATCCCACTTGCGGGTAAGGTGACCAAAATGAACACCTGCATCCAATAGTTCTTTATATTCTATTTGTGCCATTGCCAAATTTGATTTAAAAGATATTTATAGTTTTTGTTACGCAGCACAGCACATCGGGCACGATAAGTGCTGTCTGGACCGTTTTTGAGTAGAAAGTTTTTGAGTAGAAAATTCGCAAACGGCGAACTGTAAACTAAAAACTGCTGACCCAAAACTGATATTAACGTTTAGAGAATTGGAATCTACGACGAGCCTTAGCACGACCGTATTTCTTACGCTCAACCATACGTGGGTCACGAGTAAGAAATCCTTCCTTCTTAAGAGCACCACGGAATTCTCCGTTGTATTCACATAGTGCACGTGATACAGCCATACGGATCGCTTCCGCCTGTCCTGTAACACCACCACCTCTTACGTTAATTTTGATATCATAACCATCGTTACCATTGATTGTAGCGAAAGGTTGTTGAAGAACAATCTGGTGCACTTCAAATGGGAAGTACTCCTTATAATCACGACCGTTCACCTTGATATCACCTTTACCTGGCGTCATATAGATACGAGCCACGGCTGTTTTTCTTCTACCTATTGTGTTGATAACTTCCATGAATTAAAGCTGGATTTCTTTAGGTTGTTGAGCACTGTGCGGATGTTCTGCAGCAGCGTAAACAAACAAGTTTGTAAATAAACGACGCCCCAAACGGTTCTTTGGTAGCATACCTCTTACAGCTTTCTCGATTACACGCTCTGGGTGTTTTTCGAGCAACTCACGGGGAGTTTGAAAACGCTGACCTCCTGGGTATCCAGTGTGACGAACATAAACTTTGTCTGTCAACTTTTTACCTGTCAACTTAATTTTATCGGCGTTGATAATGATCACATTATCACCACAGTCTACATGCGGAGTGTAGCTGGTCTTGTGCTTGCCTCTGATCATTTTAGCAACTTCACTGGCCAAACGACCAAGAACTGCATCTTTAGCATCCACGATAACCCACTCCTTGTTCACTGTGTTTTTGTTCGCCGAGATGGTTTTGTAGCTTAACGTATCCACGATTAACAAAAAAGATTTAATTGATTTTCAATAAATTACACTGTAACAAGACAGTCCCATCGCAAAATGGGAGTGCAAATATAGAGTTTAACAAATTGAATTACAAGTATGTTTGCGAATTTTCAATTTAAAGTACCGGTAAAGCCTAGTAAAGGCCCTGCAAACGGCACCCTAAGGAGCTTTACAATCACGGGTTTCTTCACTAATCCAGCACTTTATTGATTTATAGGAAAGGATATTGCCACATAAGGCATTTGATACCGAGTTGAAAAACGACGCTCGTTACCATCGAGCAAAGTTTGCTTGCCACCACTATTCTTAGTAATGTAGGCCAATTGTCCAAATTGGTAACCCACCTTAACCCCTATTTTGCGGCTTAGCAACAATCTTGCATATACCTCAGATTGACCACTATAGTTATTCAAAAACAGCGGCAGTGCATTAAAAATAACCGGGCGAGTAGGCACCCATTTATCGTGGTACGGGCTAACCTCTCCAGCACTTCCCGTATTACCAGGATAAAATGCCTTCCTTTTGCTACCTATCGCTGCTCCTATCAGATCCGTATTGACACCCACATCTACCCTCCAAACCTTGATACTAACTCCTGCAACAAAACTCAAACCGTTTACAGAAACATTTCTGTATTGAAGTTCATTTGCTGCCCCAGCATCGGCTTGTGACTTTAAATTAGTCTGATCACCATAGTATCCCCAGGCTCGTATACCAAGTCCGGCACGAAGCCAAGACAACCTACCCAACGAAATATCTTCATGGTATAAAACAGATGGTGCAAAAGCACTTCCTTTAAAAGCACTACCCACATCTATTCCGGCCTCAACCTTATTGTTCGCCTGACCAAAACAGAATGGAGATACCAGTAAGGTAAAGAGTAGTATATGTATATTGATCTTCATTTCAACTAAATTAGCATGGTAAAAAACAAAAGTAATCTTTTCGTTAAAATTCATGCTTATGAAGCCAAGAATGTTCCATGTTTAAGTACACTTAAAATAAGCGCGTTCCATTCATAATTTAATCAGATTCAGTAACCTTACCTATTCCTAACCATGCCATTTAAAAACCTTAACACCTATTTCAAAACCATTTTTCTATCTGCCCAATTCTTCATGCTCTCTATGGGTTCATATGCCCAAAAATCCGATGAGCTTGCGTTTCGTCCCCTTTTTAATGGCAAAAACCTCAACGGATGGGTAGATGTCAACACCTCCAAAGAAACCTGGAAAGTTAAAAATGGAACATTAATATGTTCGGGAAAGCCAATCGGCGTGATGCGGTCGGACAGGCAATATGAAAACTTTATTCTTGAGGTTGAATGGAAACACATGGAAGCTGGTGGAAATTCGGGCATATTTGTCTGGAGCGAAGGCACCCCCCAACCTACCGACCCATTGACCAAAGCCATTGAAGTCCAAATGCTGGAACTCGATTATGCCAAAATACACAATGTTACAGATGACTACGTACATGGCGAATTGTTCCCTACCATGGGTATGAAAGCAATTCCCGATAATCCAAGAGGCATTCGTAGTAAATCCCTTGAGAAACTTTGCAAAGGCAAAGGTGAATGGAACAAATATGTGGTGGTATGTGTGGACGGAACCGTTAAATTATCTGTAAATGGTAAATTCGTTAATGGACTTAGAGCATCGGAGCGAAAAAAGGGATATATATGTCTTGAAGCCGAAGGTGCCGAAATTCATTTCAGAAATATGAAAATTATGGAATTACCTGCTGGAATCACCACAGCAGAACAAACAGCACCTTTGGTGGACTAAGCCCTCTACCAACAAGCTTTAAACGGTAATCCTCACTATTAGAAAGTTGATGTATGAAAATATCCTTTGTCGGTTCAGGAAATGTGGCATGGCACCTCTCTCAGGCTATGGAAGAAGCAGGCCATTGGATCTGTGAAGTTTATAGTCGAAACCCGCAAAATGCGCGTAAACTGGCAGCAGAATTGTATGACACGAATGTTCAGTTAGATCTCAATTTTGCAGATAGCAGTGCGGATGTAATTGTATTGGCGGTGTCCGACGATGCCCTCGACCAAATCATTGAACAGATCGTTTTTCCTGAAAACGTTATAGTGGTACACACATCAGGCACTCGCACATTAGCCGAGTTCCAAAGACTGATCGAAATATATAGTGATGTATTCGTACATACCGGAATATTTTACCCGCTTCAAAGTTTCACCAAAGGCTTCCCTATCGATTATAAGGAGTTACCCCTTTGTATAGAATCAAAAAATGAGCGAATCGAAAATAAATTAATTACACTAGCTCAAAGTATTAGTGACAACGTCACACGTATGGACTCCGACGAACGTTTTGTACTGCATGTGGCCGCCGTTTTTGCTAATAATTTCACGAACTATTTAATCGGGGTATCGCACGATCTCATTTCCCGGGAACAGTTAAACTTTGATCTTTTAAAACCTTTAATTCAAACCACAATCGATAAAGCGTTTATTTCTGACGACCCCGTTGCAGGACAAACAGGCCCTGCAAGGCGGGGCGACTGGGCCACTATTAACCGGCATATGGAATATCTTCAGGAAACCAATCCTGAATGGACGGACATCTATCGATTACTCACCGATAAAATCCGTAATCTGTATATTTCTAAATAACGGATTGCCCCGTCGGGAAAAAAGTTCGGTTATATTTGCACCTTTCACATTACCCAAAATCCATGGATTCTACTTTGAACGAACGCTTCAAGCGCATTACTACATTCATTTTTGATATCGACGGTGTTATGACCGATGGAAGTGTACTCGCTCTTGAAAGCGGCGAACAGCCCCGCATTTTTAACGTAAGAGATGGCTATGGCATCAACCGAGCGATTAAAATGGGGTATAGAGTTGCTATCCTTTCAGCACAAAATCAGGTAGGTGTTCGTAAGCGTCTTGAGTATTTGGGTGTGAAAGATATTTTTATTGGCACCTCTCCGGATGGAAAATTACCTATATACAAACGCTACCTAGAAGAAACGAAACTGTCAGAGGACGAAATCGTATTCATGGGCGATGATTTACCCGACTGGGAAGTAATGCGAACCAACGTGATGGGAGCTTGTCCGGCCGATTCGGCAGAGGAGATACTTGCCTTGGCAGACTATATATCTCCCAAAAAAGGTGGTTATGGAGCCGTCCGCGATTTGATCGAGCAAGTGATGAAAGCCCAAGGTACCTGGATGGCCTGGTTTGAAGAATCGAAATAAATAAAAGTACCCGTTGACAGCCTAAGTGAAACAGAAGCGTTACTTTCCCAATTTAAATGGCATTCGCTGTATTGCAGCGTTATTGGTGGTATTTCATCATCTTGAACAAGCCAAACATGCTTTTGGTATTGCCAATGTGTATGAAGAACCGATCATTCAACATGCCGGCCGATTGGGTGTTGGCCTTTTTTTCGTTTTAAGTGGCTTTCTCATCACTTATTTACTGTTAGACGAACGGGGACGATTTGGGAATGTCGATGCAAAAAAATTCTATCTGCGGCGCATTTTTAGAATTTGGCCAATCTATTTCTTAATTATTGCACTCTCCTTTTTGGTATTTCCGCACCTGGATCTGTTTTATTTTCCGGGAACCAATGAAAAACTGCAAGCACATACATGGGAACGCCTTACATTGCTAATGCTCGTTTTGCCCAACTATGCTTTTGTACTATACGATTTACCTTATTGGTGTGCGCAAACCTGGTCTATTGGGGTTGAAGAGCAATTCTATTACCTGTGGCCCTGGCTTATCAAATATCCTAAGAAACGTATTTTCACAGTTGTGATATTCTTGGCGGTAACGGTGCTATTATTGTTTACAGGAATTCATTTTCTAGATGCACCACAAGAGACCAACAAAGCAATCATCACGACATTCCTCGGTCAGTTCCGTATACAAACAATGGCTTTGGGCGGCTTATGCGCTTGGCTGGTTTACAACAATAAAACGTCATTCCTAAACATCATCTTCCGTAAAGACCTGCAAGTTGTTGTTTATAGCTTATTACTCATCTTGTTTTTTTCGGGTATACATTTCACAGGATTCCTTGAGGTATACGCCGTATTCTTTGCATTTTTTGTACTAAACGTATCGTGCAACCCCAAGTCAATACTTAGTCTGGAAAACCCGGTTATGAGCCATCTGGGTAAAATATCTTATGGACTATACATCTATCACGTATTCGTGATCGTGTTTATCATCAACGCTTTAAAAATGTATTTCCCGGCTATATCCGGTACCAGCTACGAAATCGTCATATATTCACTTACATTGCTCCTCTCGGTAGGTATTGCTTCTTTGTCCTATACCTATTTCGAAAAGCCATTATTGGCCTATAAAGACAAGCGTTTTGGTCGCTAAACCATCAGTCTAAAAGCGTACCGCCCCTGTTTGATGCGACCCGGCGGAGATTCTATTTGGTTTCAACCAACTCTGTCATGGTGTAAAATCTCAGATTTTGCTCCCTGGCTTCTTTCAGAATCGTTTCCAGAAACGAAACATTGAATCCATATTCTCCGTTTACCGGTTTGGCGTAAAGCGGCTCATGGCCAAACAGCATCAATGCCGTGTTGGTTTCCTTAGCCTTTACCAACGCATCTTTCATTTCTGCATCAGTAATACCAGAATCCTGATCAATCAACAGTGCATCCACAATGCTTTGCTGATCAAACTTATAGTAAATCCAATTCATTATTCTTGGTGCAAGAACATACAACGGAATCCCCATAAATACTCTGCGCGAGATCGCAACATCTCGCAGAATTTTAAAACCTTTTGCATGTAAAACAGCATCAACCTGCTCATTGTGGTTCCCACCGGGGTGCGCATATGACGTTGGTTGAAAGCCTGCTGCGTGCATAAATCCCAAGCCGGGACTAAGTTCCATTTGCGTATATTGTTCGGCTCCAAGAGTAATCATTTCGGTTGACTTCCCATGAATAGTACCATGAAATCCAATTTCGTGACCATCATCCTGCAATTCCTTCAATTTTCTGATTTCCTCCTGCTTTAAACTATCCCCACAGGTGATGTAAAATGTAACCTTGGCATTATACTTTTGGAACATTGGGCGCAAAGCATACCACTCGTCAATAAAACGGTCATCAAACGAAATTGCCACCCCCGCTTTCTCCGAATTTCCCGCTTTTTGCTGGCAAGATGTCACCACACAAAATAACAATACACAACCAAGGATATACCCGATTCTAAAATACTTCATCATTAATTCATGCTTTTGAAATTCCCTCCCCCAAGACACAATAGCTATTGTGGTATTGCATTTCCACAAACTATGGGATTCGATGGCGAAAAACCATTACATTCGCTAAATTAACAAGTGCTCATGAAAATCCTTCATACTGCCGACTGGCATATCGGTAAAAAAATTGAGGGGCGCGACCGCACTGCCGAGCAGCGTGCGGTGCTTTTGGAAATGGCCGCGCTTTGCGACG